>JAAFIN010000110.1 GCA_013297825.1 Cytophagales bacterium | reverse complement strand
AACCTTAAACTTTTTAAACTTTGAACATCAAACCACAAAATAAATTAGAAACATCATTTAGTATGGCATCTATGACTGATATTATATTTCAGTTGTTGATTTTTTTTATGCTAACATCATCTTTCATCAATCCTGCGGTGTTGCCTGTCAATCTGCCACGAGCAGAGGCATCTTCCACCATTACGCCCCAAGTGCGTATTACGATTGATGAAAAGAGAGATTATTTTGTAAATGATAGATTTACTTCTCCAAATGATTTGGAAGAAACCATCAAAAAAGCCCTTCGTGTAGTTTCAGAGCCTATTGTAGTGGTACATGCTGACGAAAGTGTGCCTGTTGCATACCTTGTAAAAGTTGCTTCTATTGCTAATAAATTACACGCAAAAGTGTCTATCGCAACAAAAGTAGCACGATAAACAAAAAGTAAATTCTAATGTGCTTATGTTCTGCGTTTCACAGGCATAAATGCCTTTTCTTTACACAAAAATAAAAAAAAATCCGTGAAAATCTGTGTTAATCCGTAAAATCTGTGTTCCAAAGTTGCCATTTTATTTCTCACTTATTCCTTATTCAAACAAAAGTAAATTTTCTTTTAGTGTTTAAAACATTTTTTCTGTATTTTTGCAAATAAAATACATCTTAAAAACCCAAAAATTAGCAATAGTTATCATAATTATTGTTTATTATTTTTTATATTCATGCTAAATGTTGAAAATCTATCGCTTCGCTATGGCAAGCGTATTTTATTTGAAGATGCAAGTCTTAAATTTGTAAATGGTAATTGTTATGGCATTATTGGCGCAAATGGTGCAGGAAAATCTACTTTTTTGAAAATAATTTCAGGTGAAATAGACAGTACCACAGGAAAAGTACATTTGCAACCAAATGCTCGTATGGCGGTTTTGAAACAAAATCACTACGAGTTTGACCAAATTCCTGTAATCCAAACAGTGTTGATGGGACACAAAGAGCTTTGGACAGTGATGGAAGAAAAAGATGCTATCTATATGAAAGCTGATTTTTCGGAAGCTGACGGTGTGAGAGCGTCTGAATTGGAAGGGCTTTTTGCAGAAATGGACGGTTGGAACGCAGAAAGTAACGCATCTTCGCTTTTGAGTGGATTGGGTATCAAAGAAGAAAGACATCACAGCCTTGTAGCGGACTTAAATGGTACTGAAAAAGTAAAGGTTTTGCTTGCACAAGCCCTTTTTGGTAATCCTGATGTACTTTTGCTTGATGAGCCTACCAATGACCTTGATGTAGAAACCATTACTTGGTTAGAAGAATTTTTATTAAATTTTCCTAATACAGTGCTTGTAGTTTCACACGATAGACATTTTTTAGATGCAGTTTGTACGCATATTGTGGATATTGATTTTGGTAAATTAAAATTGTATTCAGGAAATTATACATTTTGGTACGAAAGTAGCCAACTTGCCCTAAAACAACGTGCTGACCAAAACAAAAAAGCAGAAGAAAAGAAAAGAGAACTTTTGGATTTTATTGCGAGATTTAGTGCCAATGTTGCCAAATCAAAACAAGCTACAAGTCGCAAAAAAATGATTGAAAAACTCAATATTGAGGATATTCAGGCTTCTACACGCAAATATCCTGGTATTATTTTTTCCCAAGAAAGAGAAGCAGGCGACCAAATTCTAATGACCGAAAACCTCAAAAAAACATTAGAAGGAAAACCACTTTTTGATAAAATAAACATCAATCTCAATAAAGGCGATAAAGTAGCCATTATTTCCAAAAATAGTTTGGCAGTTACTGCGTTTTATCAAGCAATAATGGGTGAAGAACCTGTTGAAAGTGGTGAATTAAAATGGGGCGTTACCATCAATAAAACATATATACCTCTTGACAACCAAAAATATTTTGATATAGACGAAAATCTTGTGGATTGGTTGAGGCAATATTCTGTGGAAAAAGACGAATCTTATATTCGTGGTTTTTTGGGTAGAATGTTGTTTTCTGGTGAAGAATCTCTCAAAAAAGCAAAAGTATTGTCAGGTGGTGAAAAAATGCGTTGTATGTTTTCAAGAATGATGCTTAGTAATGCCAATTTATTGGTATTAGATGAGCCAACCAATCACTTGGATATGGAAAGCATTGTCGCCCTTAATAATGCCCTTAGAGATTACAAAGGCACAATTTTATTTACTACACACGACCGCCAAATTATTGAAACCGTAGCTACTCGCATCATAGAACTTACGCCAAAAGGTATTATTGATAGATATTTACCTTATAGCGAATATTTGGAAAATGAACAAGTACAAAAAATGAGAGCGGAAATGTATAATTAATGGTAAATGTTGAATGGTAAATGGTGAATGAAACAGCCAAATACAATGTTGAATGGTAAATGGTGAATGGTGAATGGTAAATGAAACAGCCAACAGCCTTTTTGTCATTATGTAACAATATGGCTGTTCTTTTCCTTGAAACTTTGAACCTTAAACTTTAAACCTTGAACCTTGAACTTTAAACTTTAAACTTTTGAACCTTTAAACTTTTGAACCTTGAACTTTAAACCTTAAACTTTTTTATGGAAAAAATTTTAATTGCAGAAGATAGTTCTGTTATACAAAATATTGCTAAAAAAATTCTTGAGTTTCAAGGATTTGAAATTATATCAGCAAAAAATGGCAAAGAGGTACTTCAAAAAATAAATGAAGACATCAAAATAATCCTAATGGACATCAATATGCCACAAATGGACGGAATAGAATGTGCCAAACAAATTCGTGCTTTGGAAAATCCTATTCTTGCCAATATGCCTATTATTGCCATTACAGGCAATGCCAAAAATTATGATTTGGAAGATTATCAAAAAAATGGCATCAATGCTTTTGTGCCAAAACCTTTGGATTTTGATGTATTGATAGAAACCATCAAAAAATTTGTGTAAAAATAAAATCTCTTTTACTTTACATCTTCTAATCCTGTATGATAAAAATCCTGTTATTATTTGGTTAATTCATTATAATAAAAATGACAAATATTTGTAATTTCTTGGTGTGTTTTTGCTAATTCTTGGGTTTTTGTTGGCGAATTATCCAATAATTCACGCCCTTTTTTGATTTCTTTTGCCAAAATTTCCAAATCCAAATACGCAATAGAAGGCTTATGTTTGTGGTCAAGCGTAGCCAATTTTTCTTTGGAAGGATTTTTTAGGACACATTCCTCATAATGTTCAGGGAATTCTTTAAAAAATTTAGTGTATAATTTTTTTAATTCTTGGATATAATCTTGGTCAAAAGATGCCATTTCTTCTAACTTGTGATATGGAAATGCAGGGTAAGCCATATTGTTTTATTTTTTTAAAGGTAACAGCTGAAAAAAGTAAATTTTTGGCTAAATTATAAATTTTTTTTGATTTTTTAAATTTTTAAAGCGTTTTTTATTATACTTTTTTTTTAAAAAGTAATCAATTCAAAAAAAATAATTTAAAAAAAATTAAAAAATAAAAATTGCAGGTTTTTTATGAAAATCAGGAGGATTTTTTTGCCAATGTTGTAAAGTTTGGGTTTGGATAAATTCGTCTTGTCCTGTAATGTTGTATGCAATACACAAAAGCGTATTTAGAGGCAAAAATTGTATCAAATCTGCCAAAAATTGACGATTGCGATAAGGCGTTTCTATAAAAATCTGTGATTGTCCTTGTTTGCTTAATTGGTATAATTGCAAAATTTTCTTCTTTTTTTGCTCTTTTTCTATGGGTAAATATCCCTGAAATGCAAAATTTTGTCCATTCATTCCTGATGCCATCAACGCCAACATTATAGACGAAGGTCCCACCAAAGGCACAACTTTTATGCCCAATGTGTGGGCTTTTGCCACAATAAATGCACCAGGGTCAGCCACCGCAGGGCAACCTGCTTCTGACATAAGCCCAATATCTTGTGAAAATGTAGGCAATAATTTGGCTAAATCTGATTTTTCTTGCTCTGTAGTATGTTCATTAAGTTCAAAAAACTGTAAATTATCAAAATTGATATTAGGAATTTTTGCCAAAAATTTTTTGCTTGTTCTGGTATTTTCCACAATAAAAATCTCCAATTCGGGCAAAAGACTTTCTGCCCAATTTGGCAAAGTAGGCAAATGCGGATTAGGGGCTAAAGGCGTAGGTATGAGGTAAAGCACAAATTAATGTTGAATGGTAAATGTTGAATGATGAATGAAACAGCCAAATTCAATGTTAAATGATAAATAAAACAGCCAAATACAAATGTTGAATAGTAAAATACAATTTGTCAAAACAAAAAAAACTTCTATTTTTCAAAAATAGAAGTTTTTTTTGTGAAAATATTTGAAATAAAGAATTATTTAAAATAAAATAACATTTTTTGTAAAATTCTTAATTCTTAATTCCTAATTCTTTAAATTGCCTTTGTGATAGTTTCATCAAGTGGTTTAGTTTTTGGCTCAAAATATTTTACAAGTTCGCCTTTTTCATTGATGAGATATTTGCTAAAATTCCAAGTAGGCACTTGGTCATTCCAACCATTTTCTGTTTTGCTGGTAAGCCATTTATACAAAGCGTGTTGGTCATCACCAAGTACAGATATTTTTTCGGTCATTTGAAAACTTACACCATAATTTTTTTTGCAAAATGTTGCGATTTCTTCGCTTGTACCAGGTTCTTGTCCCATAAAGTTATTGGCGGGAATACCAATTACAACCAATTTATCACCATATTTTGTGTGAAGATTTTGGAGGTCTTCATATTGAGGTGTAAGACCACATTTTGAGGCAACATTCACAAGTAGGACTTTTTTGCCTTTGTATTGGCTAAAATCTACTTCAGTTTTTCCGTCCAAAGATTTCAATTTGAAATCATAAAGAGTTTTAAGATTTTCCATTTTTTTGTTGGTTGTTTTATTAGCATCAGCGTTTTCAGGGCGTGATTTAGATTGTCCGCCTGCACACGATACAAATAATATTGTGGCAAATATAGCCAATGTGATAGTATAAAAAAATTTGAAATTCATTGTTTTTTGTTTAAAAATTTTTGATGAAAAATTAAACTTAAAACTTCATTCACAAGCAAAAAGTTTTAAAATAAAAATCATTTTTTCCTAAAAATCTGTTAAAAAGATGTCAGGGGAAAGTAAAAAGGTGTTAGGGAAAAGTAGTCAGGTATCAGGAAAAAGTAATCAGGCGTTAAGGAAAATTAGGTGTCAGGTATCAGGGAAAATAGAAAAAAAATCTTGTATTTGGCTGTTTTCGTACTTTCTCCTGACACCTTTCTCCTGATTACTGACACCTTTCTCCTGACACCTAAATATATATTTTTTGTGTTGCTACAAATTCAGGTGTAATTTTTTCTATAAAAGGAAAATCACCCAAAAGCGGTAATTTTGTATATTCCAAAATGAATTTTCTGCCTGATTCATTTTTTTCGCCTGTAAATACAATCCCCAAAATATTTAGATTATTTTGGATAAGTGCGTTGTATGTAAGAAGTGTGTGGTTGATACTTCCCAAATAATCTCTGCTTACAAGCACAACAGGAAAACCAATTTTTTTGACTAAATCCAAATTCGTAAAATCTTTTCCCAATGGACTAAATAATCCGCCTGCGGTTTCCACAATAAGACGATTATTTGTTTTTGGCAAAATAATATTTTCTAATAATATTTCTACGCCTTCCATTTCTGCTGCAGTGTGAGGCGAAAGTGGAGCTTTGAGGCAATAACTTTCAGGGTGAAAAACACTTTTTGAATTTGTTACCAAACTTTTTACAGTTTGGCGGTCTGTGCCTTCTATACTTCCTGATTGCACAGGTTTCCAATAATCAGCTTCCAATGCTTGTGTAAAAATGGCAGACGTAACTGTTTTGCCTATTTCGGTGTGAATACCTACAATCGTAATCATAAAAAGGTTTAAAAGTTCAAGGTTTAAAAGTTCAAAGTTTAAGGTTCAAAAGTTTAAGGTTTAAGGTTTAATAAAATCCTGTTAATCTTAAAATTCTAAAAATCCTGCTCTTATTGGGCTGTTTCATTTACCATTCAACATTTACAATTCACCATTAAAAATGGCTGTTTCATTTACCATTCAACATTTACAATTCACCATTAAAAATGGCTGTTTCATTTACCATTCAACATTTACAATTCAGGCTGTTTCATTTACCATTCAACATTTACAATTCACCATTAAAAATGGCTGTTTCATTTACCATTCAACATTTACAATTCACCATTAAAAATGGCTGTTTCATTTACCATTCAACATTTACAATTCAACATTAAAAATGGCTGTTTCATTTATAATTCATAATTTATAATTCATCATTAAACAACTGGCAACGTAAAATAAAATCTACTTCCTTCGCCTTCTTTGCTTTCTACCCAAATTCTTCCCCCATTTTTTTCAATAAAATCTTTGCACAAAGTAAGCCCCAAACCTGTGCCTTTTTCGCCAGAAGTGCCTTTTTGCGTAAAACCTTTATTAGCAAAAAGTTTATCAATATTTTTTTCAGAAATACCTACACCTGTATCAGCAATACAAACTTTTACCATATTTTTATCTTTTCCTTGTGCGTCAGTTTCCTGTGCAGAAATTGTGATTTCATTTCCTTTTTTACAAAATTTAACTGCATTATTTGTAAGATTTCTTATCACAAGGTCAATCATATTTTTATCACCAAGCACAAAAAGCGGTTTTTCTAAGGAAGATTTTAATAAAATACCTTTGCTTTGAGATGTTTTTTCAAAGAGTTTTACATTGACATCAATCGTTTCTTGAATATCAAAATTCTGTTTTTCAATAGTCTGTCCTGACATTTGGCTTTTTGCCCAACTCAAAAGATTGGTTAATAATTCAGAACTTACTTGAATGGATTTAGCAAGTGAAGGCACAATTGCCATAAATTCGTCCTGTTCCAATAATCCACTTTCCAAAATAGAAAGCGTACCCTGAACCTGTGCAAGCGGAGAACGCAAATCGTGTGAAATGATAGAAAATAATTTATCTTTGAATGCGTCCATTTCTTTTAGATTTTCGGTGATGGCAGTAAGTTCTTCGTTTTGCTGGTCAATTTGGGCGTTGAGTTGTTTGAGTTCAAGGTTACTTTTAGCCAATTTATCCACAAATTTTTGTTTTTCTATAAAATTTCTATAAAAAACATAACCTAATAATATCAAAAATAGCAAAATTAAAAGAATGGTATAAATAACCCAACGTTGATTTTGGAGTTGATTTTCTATTTCAGCTCGTTTTTGTTTTTGTTCTAAGACCAATAATTTTTCTTTTTGGTCATATTCAAATTTTGCAGCAAGGGAGGCATTATTGCGGTCTATATCATCATTATAAATGCTGTCTTTGTAGGCATAATGTAAGTCTTGATATTCCATAGCTTTCGGAATATCATTTTTTTTCAAAAAAATTTGATAATATAATTTATAAACATGTACTTTTTGACGTTTATTTCCTCTTTGATTGACAAAATATTCTGAAAGTTGTGTATATTTATACGCACTATCCAAATTAACGTCTATGTAAATATGTGCCAATGCTTGGAGATGTTCATCAAGAAAAGGCTTTGTTTTGGTCTTATAAATAATGTCTATTGCTTCTTTAATGGCTTTTTGTGCTTTTTCTGTATTTCCCATACGCTCATATATACGTGCCAAATCTCTCAAAGCCCCTGCAATAGGCGGAATGTTACCTACTTTTCTACGCAATTCTAAGGCTTTTAGGGTATAATCAAGTGCTTTTTGATATTGTTTTTGTTCCATATATACCCACCCAAGATGTGTATAAGAATATCCCATACCTTCTTTGTGATTGAGTTTTTCAAAAATCGCCAAAGCACGTTCAAAATTTTCTAAGGCACGTGTATATTTTTTTTGATAATAACTATTTACCCCAAAATTATCATAACAAAAGCCCACGCCTTCCTCATAATCAATCTCCTGAGATAATAAAAGTGCTTTTTGATTCCATTCTAAAGATTCGTGATGATACACATAATGCAGATAAATCACGCCTATTGTGCGTGTAATATCTGCTTCTATTTTGCGATTGGTAAAATTTTTGGTAAGTGCAAGCCCTGCGTGTGCATAGTCTAAGGACTTTTTGAGGCTCATATTGCGATAATGCCACGCAAGTTTTTGGTATGCGATGGCTTTCTGCTCATCATATTTGCTGGTTTTAGTGATATTTTCCAAACTGTCCAAATTTTGAGATTGGGCAGAAATATTGGTTAAACCTAATATAAGCAAAGAGAAAAAAAAAACACGCAAGTACAAATAAAGCGTATTTTTTGGACAAATAAATGTATAATTTCTTTCAAAATTCATGAATAAAAAGCCCCCTAACCCCCAAAGGGGGAATTTTTAGTTTATGTGTATTTATATTTAAGAGGTTAAATGTAAATTCTTTTTTTAAACAATTTGTTTTTTTAACACAAAATTATATTTTTTCTTAAAAAAATGCTAATTTTTAACAGGATTTTTAGGATTGAATACAATGTCTGAAACAGGATTTTCAGGATTTAAGGATTGACAGGATTTTATTTACTACAAAATGACAAATGGCTGTTTCATTTACCATTCACCATTTACCATTCACCATTAAATTAAACTTTAATTGTGATTTTACTTCCATTTTGTTCTTTTGTAACTTCCACACGATTTTTGATGCGTTCTTTCAATTCCGCCACGTGTGAAATAATCCCAACCATACGATATTGTCCATCAAGATTAGAAAGCGTAGTTAAAGCTCTGTCAAGCGTATGACTATCCAACGTCCCAAAACCTTCGTCAATAAACATCGCACCTAATTGTATGCCTCCTGCCTTGCTTGTAGCCACGTCAGCAAGCCCCAACGCAAGTGCAAGCGAAGTAAAAAAGGTTTCACCACCTGAAAGATTATGTACTGACCTTTGATTTCCTGTGTGATTATCAAACACCACCAAATCCAAACCTGCCCTTTTGATATGCCCACTTTTCGCCTCATCAGTTCTGCGAAGTTCGTAACGCTCATCAGAAAGCAATCTTAGCCTTGCATTGGCATAACCCATTACTTCGTCCAAAAACGCAGAAAGTACGTGTGTCTGAAAATCTTGTCTAAGTTGGTTTTCGCCTCGTGCTAATTGTGTGATTTCGTAAAGTGGCTTATTTTCTTCTTCTTTTTTATTCATTTCTTTTTGAATATTTTGGAGATTTTCCCAACTTTTTTCAAGGTTTTCTTTTTCTTTTTCAAGCTGTGCTTGTTTTTGGTTGGCGTTTTTGTAGGCTTCTGTTGTTTCTTCTGCTTTTTGTTGAAAAATAATCAAATTAGGCGTTTCTTCTGTATTTGCCAAATCATTTGCTAAGGTTTCCATTTGTGAAGCAAATAATCTTTTGTTTTCGTGCCATTTTTGGGTATGTTTTTGGATTTTTTCAAAATCTTCCCTTGTCATTAACGTTTTTTGCCATTGTTCCAATGAAAAAAAGTGATTTTGTTGTATTTTTTCTAAAAACATTTTTTGTTCAGGCTCAAAATCCGCTTTCATTTGTTCAAATTCTTCTGTTTTATTGCGAACCAATGACTGAATTTCAATAAATTCTTTTTCTTTTTCGGTATTTTCTTTTACAACTTTTGCAAATTCGCCATCAAAACCGCTTATTTCGGTGTCTATTTTTTTGATTTCTTTTTGTAATTGTTCATACGTGGAAAGGTGTGTAGGCAATTCCAACAAAATACTTCTAATTTTGGTGTTTAATTCGTTCAATTCAAGCTCAATAGAACGTTTTTGTTGTTGGTGAAAAATGGCAGTATCTTCCAAAAGTTTGAGGCTTTTGTGTAGATTTTCTAATGTATTTTCAAAATGTGGTAAATTTTTGCGTGCTTGTTCTGCTTTTTTGAGGTCAGTTTCAAGTTTTCTAAGTTCTTTTTCCAAATCGTATAAATCAATGTGCTGATTTTCGCCTAATTGTTGGGCAAAAATGCTGTGTTCTTTTTTAAGATTTTCCATTTTATTTTGCACTGCAATATGATTTTCTTGGCTTCTTTGGAAAAAACTTTCTACTTCATCACGTTGTTTTTTGGCATTTTCCCAATCTTGTTGCGTAACAGTTTGGGCGGTAATTTCTGCTTTTTTTGGGTGATGAATTGCCCCACAAACAGGACAAGGCTCATTTTCTTGGAGATTTTGGGCAAGAATAGAGGCTTGACTTCCGAGCCATTTTTTTTCAATATCTTCCAAATGCTGGCGAGCTTGTTGGTTTTTTTGGTGATAATCTTCTGCTACTTTTTTGGCATTTTGGAGTTCTTCAAATACAATTTTTTGAGCTTCATCTATCTCAAAAATTTGCTTTTTGAGGTCATAAAGTCGTTTATTTTCTTTGATTTTTTGGGCGAGGGAATCTGCTTTTTCTGCCAAAATTTTATTATTGGTGATGTTCATTTGGGTAGCAGATATTTCTTTTTCTCTGTCGTCTATATTTTGGGCGGTGGTGTTGGATTGGTTTTGAAAATTGTATAAATCATCTTGCAAATCGCCCACTTGTTGCACCCACGTATTGCGTTGGGCGTATTTTGGTGTAAGATTTTCAAGGCGATTTTTTTCTTTTATTTTTTCCTCAATGTTATTTTTTTGAATTTCTAAGGTTTGGTATTTTTTTTGGATTTTGTCCAGTTCAATTTTTATTTTTTCCTCTGTATTTTGTTTTTGTTGAATTTCTTTTTGCAATTTTTCCAAAGATAATTCTTTATCATTGAGTTTTCTAAAATCTTCTTTTAGTTTTTCAGCTTTTTCAGCATTTATTAGATTTTGTTCTTGTAATGTTATTTGGCTTTCTTGTGTAAGGTGTTTTTGATAAATATTTCGTGCATTTTCCCATTTTTGATACGTTTCTGATTGCCTGCGTGCTTTTTCAAGTTGCGTGGAAGCATCTTTAAAATCCTGTTCAAGTTGTGGAATAGTTTGGATAATTTCTTGAATTTCAGTATTCAAAAGCGTAATTTTTTCGTGAATTTGTTGATGGCTTTGAACTTCTGAAAACTTAATTTGTTGTTGATAATTATCCCTCAAAGTTTTTAGTTTTTCTTCTTGTTTTTTGTATTTTTCTTGAAGTTTTTGGGTAATTTGGGTATAAATTTCAGCATCAAAAATTTTTTCCAAAATAGCTTTTTTATCATCTACATTAGATTGAAGTAGTTTTTGAAATTGTCCTTGTGGAATTAGAATAATTTGTTTGAATTGATTAAGTTTAAACCCCAACAATTTATCTATTGCCTCATCAATATCTGTAACTTTGGATAAAACATTTCCGTCCCAATCAAAATCATTGGTATTTTCGTGAAAAACTGCTTTTCCAAAATGTTGTTCTTTTTTAAATTCTACTTCATCTTGCTTGTCTTTTGAGCGTTTTTTTATTTTAATAAGTTTTCTTTCTACCAAATAATATTCTGAACTAATAGAAAAAACAAAACGAATTATCGTAGCATCTTCTATTTTTGCTCTTTCAGCACGCATACTGTCAGCTTGGCGGTCGCCACTTGTTTGTCCATACAAGGCATAACACATTGCATCAAAAATCGTGGTTTTGCCTGCACCTGTTGAACCGTGAATGAGAAAAAGGTGATTTTTTTCAAAAACACGAAAATCAATGTGTTGCTGATTTGTAAATGCACCAAATGCTTTGATAGAGAGAAGAATGGGTTTCATTTTAATTATGAATTAGAAATTATGAATTAGGAATTAAACAGCCAATTAGTTAAGAATTAGGAATTAGGAATTAAAAATTTGGAATGGAATTACGAATTAGAGTTTTTAAAATGAAATCTAAAAATTGATAAAAAACATCAAAATTTTACAAAAAAAGAAAAAAATCCGTGAAAATCTGTGTTAATCCGTAAAATCCGTGTTCCAAAATGGTTTCATTTAAAAAACTCTATCAGGAATGGAATAGTTAATTTTTGTTTTAAATTTATTTTTTTCAAACGTCCAAAGTAAGATTTTTTTTTCAAAAAAAAAAATCTCAAAATAAAATTTGCAAATAAATGCCAAAAAATCCTGTTAATCCTTAAATCCTGAAAATCCTGCTCAAAATCCTGTTAAACATTTTGAAAAAGAAAATAAAAATTACTAATTTTGCTTTTTGATAATATTCACAAAAAATATTCAATATGGCGAACAATACGCCCAAAATAGTTATTTTTTCAGCTCCCTCAGGTGCAGGCAAAACTACTATTGTAAGACATCTACTCAAAAATTTTGAGCAATTTGGATTTTCAATATCTGCCTGCACACGCTCCAAACGCCCTCACGAAATAGATGGAAAGGATTATTATTTTATTTCTTTGGAGGAATTTCAACAAAAAATAAAAGAAAATGCTTTTGTGGAATGGGAAGAAGTATATAATGGTAGTTTTTATGGCACACTCAAAACAGAAGTAAAACGTTTGTTGGACTTGGGAAAAATTGTGTTGTTTGATGTTGATGTGAAAGGTGGTATTGCCCTAAAAAAATATTTTGATAAAGATGCTCTTTCTATTTTTGTCGCACCGCCTTCCTTAGAAGTATTGGAAAATCGCCTTAGAAATCGTAAAAGTGATTCTGAAGAATCTATCCAAAAACGCCTTGAAAAATGTAAATATGAAATGACCTTTTCCCCACAATTTGATGTAATTTTGGAAAATAATATCCTTGATGAAACATTAGAAACTGTGGAAAAGATGTTAATAAAAGCCCCCCAACCCCCAAAGGGGGAGTAAAAGCCCAATTTAAAAATAAAAATCTTTTAATAAAAAATACTGTAATATTCAAATTTTTTAAACCTTCAAAATTCCCCTTTGGACTTGCTCCCCCTTCGGGGGTTGGGGGGCTTGTTTGGGCTTCTTTTCAAATATGTCTTTTAATTATTTTTCCTTAGTTCCTAAATTGGGAGCTAAAAGGCTTTTTCTTCTAACATTCCCCCTTTGGGGGTCAGGGGGCTTATTTGCCCAAAACATAAAAATAGAAGAACCTGCCAAATACGCCAAAACAATCCTACAAGAGGATTTGAAAAAACACCTTACCATTCTTGCATCTGATGAAATGGAAGGACGTAACACAGGCACGCCAGGACAAAAACGTGCTGCAGAATACATTTCTAACCATTTCAAAAGTTTGGGGCTTTCCGCTCCTGTCAAAACTGACAAAGGAATGAGTTATTTGCAACCTTTTAGCCTTATGCAACGCTCTTGGGGTGATGTGTCCATTGAAACCAAAAAAACTAAAAAAGCTATCTTCAAAAAAGATAAAAATTTTTATGTAAAAGGTGTTTCTTATGCAATGCGAAAACCACAAACAATGAATTATGTGTTTTTGGGCAATCCAACAGACGAAATTTTACAAAAAACTGACGTAAAAGACAAAGCTGTTTTTTTATTGAAAAATGAAAATCAAAAACTACAAGCTGATGCCCTTAGAAATAAAGGTGCAAAAGCTATTTTGATTGTAGTAGGCAAAAATCAAGAAGAATTTAACACAGATTACGAAGAAGCATCTTTTTACTTTGAACGCACTTTAAAAAGTCTTAGCAATCCAAGCAAAAAAGAAACCGTTACATTTTATTTGTCGCCTAAATACACTTCCGAAATTTTTGGGGTAAAAGAAAATGCAGTTTTTGGGGAAATTGAAAGTGTCAATAAAAAAAATAAAGACAAAAAAATAACCCTGCACGCTAATATGACCGAAAAAGAAGAATGGCAATCTGAAAATGTACTTGGGTTTTTGGAGGGAACTGACAAAAAAGAGGAGGTTGTGGTGATTACTTCGCATTATGACCACGTAGGTTTTCAAATGAAAGACGGAAAAAAAGTCGTTTATAATGGTGCTGATGATGATGGTTCGGGAACTGTAAGCGTGTTGGAAATCGCAGAGGCATTTGTAAATGCAAGCAAAGAAGGCAAAAAACCACGCAGAAGTATTTTGTTTATGACCGTAGCAGGCGAAGAATTGGGACTTTTTGGTTCGCAATTTTATGCAGATAATGACCCTATTTTTCCATTGAAAAATACCGTTGTGGATTTGAATATTGATATGGTGGGACGCATTGGCGAAGAATACCAAAAAGACAATAACCCAAATTATGTGTATTTGATTGGCTCTGACAAACTTTCTACCCAACTTCACGAACTTAATGAAGAAGTAAATAAAAAATTAGAAGAAGCTAACAAAGAAAAATTCAAATTGGATTATAAATACAATGATGAAAACGACCCAAACCGTTTTTATTATCGTTCTGACCATTATAATTTTGCTAAAAATGATATTCCAATTATATTTTATTTTAATGGCGTTCATGAGGATTATCACCAACCAACTGATGACGTAGAAAAAATACATTTTCCTAAAATGGAAAAAATTGCGCGTCTTATTTTTCACACTGCTTGGGAAATTGCCAATCGTGAGCAACGCCTTGTAGTGGATAAAGCTACAAAAGCTGCACCTAAGAAATAAGAAAGTCAAATTAAAAAAATTGTGCATTTGTATAAAAAATACAAATTCACAATTTTTTTTATAATTTATATTTGAAAAAAACGTTTTTAAAAAAATATAAAAAGTTATAATAAAAACAAAAAAAATATGTCAGAAATTATATTTATGGTGGAAACGCTTGAAGAAGGTGGATATTTGGCAATATCACACGAAAACAAAATATTTACACAAGCAAACACTATTATTGAGCTTAGAGAAATGATAAAAGATGCAGTAATTTGTCATTTTTCCGAAGAAAATATGCCAAAAACTGTGAAATTAAAATTTGTAAAAGAAGAAATTTTAAGTATATGAAAAAAATTACAAGAGATTTAAAAGGCTCAACGCTCATAAAACTTCTTGAAAAATTTCAGTACGAAGTTATAAGACAAACAGGAAGCCATATCCGCATCAAAACTACTTTGAATGGGAGAGCATAATTTGACAATACCAAATCATAGTCCTTTGAAAATAGGGACACTTTCTGCGATTTTATCAGAAATTGCAATACATTTGGAATTGGATAAAGATGTCTTATTGGAAGAATTATTTAATTAAAAAAGCCTTCAAAATTTTTTAAAATTTTGAAGGCTTTTTATTTTTTAGGAACAAAAATTAAATAACTTACTAATTTGTTTTTAAACATTTTTCAAAAAAATGGTCTGTACCGTAGTTTACGAAGGTCTGACCACTTTTTTGAAAAATTACCAAAAGCGAAAGATTTGGTTTTCACAATTAAGGAAACTTAGTGATAAGTGTCTTGTTTGTGTGTGTGTTGTTTGTGTGATAGTTGCCCTTGCGGGGAGGGAGACATTTTGAACTTTCAGATGGTGCTAAAATTGTACATTTTGCAGGTCATATTAGTTTTGACCGATATGGAAATATATCCACCATAGATAATGACTCAGGACATTACTCACCAACAAAAAAAGAAGTTAATGATGTTATAAAGTGGGTACTTAGAATTGAATTACACCACCCTGATAGCGCCCTGATGAGTATTTTTATGACTTTGGATCTGAAAGTAAAGATAAAGATAAACTTAATGGTAATGCCTCTAAATTTTGTCCTTTGTTGGTGTTCCCAAGTATAAGAAACTGCCACCGTTGTTGTGTGTTTAGAAAAATGCAAGCACACTGTAATTACACATCTGCTACTCAAAATAGCACAAAAGATAGCACTATTACAAGTGTAAAAGCATTTTTCGTCACCAACAACGCATTGCAGAGGCTTGTTCGCTGATGAGTTGTTGGTGGAAAAATGCACGTGAGCATTTGGAATTATAAAAGCATTAGGTTTTTATAAGGGTTTTTGTGCTATTTTTGCAGTTGTAAAAGCATTTTTCTAACACCAACAACGGAGAAAA
>JAAFIN010000108.1 GCA_013297825.1 Cytophagales bacterium | reverse complement strand
CGCGCGCTGCTGATATGATTGCTACTGCGGTTACTGCTATGGAATATCGTGCCTCTGCGGAAGATGTTGCTCGTATGTCCCACGCCCACCCTACTTATATGGAAGCATTGAAAGAGGCTTGCCTCGCTGCAACTGCGAATAGGGCTTTACACGTTTAAAAAAGTTTAAGGTTCAAGGTTTAAAAAGTTCAAAACAAACACATTTGTCATTCTGAAAGAATCTGGCTGTTTTGTATATTGAATTTGGTTGTTTAATCCTGTAAATTTGTATTTAATCCTAAAAATCCTGCTATGGAATGGCAAGAAGTAGAATCTTCCAGCTTAAAAGCAATTGCTTATGACAAAGAAACTGAAACATTAGGCATAAAATTCAATAATGGTGGTATTTATCATTATTTTGATGTGTCAATAGAAGTTTATCAAGAGCTTTTAAATGCTGAATCATTAGGGCGTTATTTTCTCTATAACATTAGAGAATGTTATGGTTACAGAAAGGTAAAAAGATAACCATAAAAAAAATCAACTATCAAAAAGATAGTTGATTTTTCTTTTTTTTAATAAAAATAATGCTTGTATTTTGGTTGTTTTGTACTTACACCTGACACCTGACTACTTTTACTTTAATATAATTTTAGTTAAAAAACAAAGGAGATTTTTTTCCACCATTATCTGAAACTTCTACAAGTTCTACCTCAAAAATAAGGTCTTTGCCTGCAAGTGGGTGATTAGCGTCAAGTGTAACGTGGGTATCAGTAAGCTGAATTACAAAAACCGTAGCAGGGTGTCCTTCTGCAGTTTGTACGCTAAGAGGCATACCAAGCTCCAAAGGAATTTCTTTTGGAATTTCTTCACGAGGAACTTCCATAATAAGGTCAGGGTAAGATTCACCATAAGCCTCCATAAAAGGAATTTCTATTGATTTTTTTGAGCCTGTCATCATACCCAAAATGCCTTTTTCAAAACCTGGAATCATTTGACCTTCTCCCAACACAAAAGAAAGTGGTTCTTGTCCAACAGAAGAATCAAATACTTGACCTGTGGTATGTTTGCCTGTGTAATGTACTTTTACGACATCACCATTTTGGGCTATTTTCATATTTTTATAAAGATTTAAAATAAAATTTTGCAAAGGTAAATTTTTTTAAATAAAAATAAAAGTATTTTCTATCTCATAATTTCATAGCCTGTTATAATGACAAAAAACTGCTAAATTTTTAAAAAAAATTTAGCAGTTTTTTTGTTTAAATTTTCGTAATTTTGCAGGCATTTTTTTATTTCCTAAAAACAAAATCATTCATTTTTAGATTAAAATTGAGTTGGAATAAGATTTTTGTTATTTCATTCTTAATTCCTAATTCCTAATTCTTAATTCCTAATTAAAAATGGTAGTTCCTTATAAAGACAAAGACACTTCTAAAAAAGAACAGGTTGCTGAAATGTTTGATAACATTTCCCCAAAATATGATTTTCTTAATCATTTTCTAAGTGTTGGGATTGATATTTATTGGCGAAAAAGAGCTATTCAATGGCTCAAAGCTGAACACCCAAAAACAATTTTGGACGTAGCAACAGGTACGTGTGATTTTGCGTTGGAAGCAATGGTTTTGAAACCTGAAAAAATTGTAGGCGTGGATATTTCAGAAGGTATGCTTGCTTACGGACAAAAAAAAATAGACAAACGAAAATTAGGGCATATTATTAGCTTGGAAGTAGGAGATTCTGAAAATCTTAACTTTGCAGACAATAGTTTTGATGCTGTTATCGTTTCTTTTGGTGTAAGGAACTTTGAAAATTTAGCCAAAGGCTTGGAAAATATTTATCGTGTATTAGCCCCCAATGGCACACTAATTGTCTTAGAGTTTTCACAACCCACTGCTTCGCCATTCAAACAATTTTATAACGCCTATTCAAATTATATACTCCCACAAATTGGTAAATTCTTTTCCAAAGATACATCAGCTTATAGTTATCTGCCTGAATCTGTGCAGGCATTTCCGAGTGGGGCTGATTTTTTACAGATTTTACAACAAATAGGCTTTCAAAATACCTTATGCGAACCGCTTACTTGGGGCATTTCCTCCATTTACAAAGCAAAAAAAATCTAATTCCTAAAATTTTTAATCATAAAAATAGTGATTTTTTATTGCGTTTTTTAATATTTTCCATAATAACATTTTGTTTTTTGTGTGCTTTTTCTCAAAAATCACACGCTCAACGCCAATATTGGTTTGAACGAAATAAAAAACCAAGTTTTTATGCACAAGATGCAGAACAAAAACTAAAAACCAGCAATCGTATTCTTCGCCCCTTGCATTTTGGAATGTTTTTTGGGGCAACTTTTAGCGGTTTTAGGGTTGGTTTGCAAGATGATTTTATTCAAAATACCAATCCTGCACAATACGGTGGCATTGTGTCGGTTGTGCCAAAAAATGGTGCAGGTTTAATTATTGGGGCTTATAGCAATCTAAGAATCTCTGATTTTTGGGATTTTAGGTTTTGTGTCAATGGTTTTGCAGGTTATGAGCGAAGTTTGGAATATACTTTTGCCAATGGCGAAAAAATAAGTAAAACTGTGGAAGCAAGTATGTTTGAATTGCCTATTTTATTCAAATATCGCTCACAACTGCGTGGAACACGTGGTTTGTATTTGATTGGGGGCATCAAACCAAGTTTTCTTTTGACAAGTAGAAAAAATGATGCTAAAAATATCACCGTAAAAACCCAAGATTTTTCCATAGAATATGGTTTTGGGTTTGAAATTTTTTATCCTTATTTCAAATTCGCACCTGAATTGCGTTTTTCACACGGTTTTAATAATATGCTTAATGATGCTGAACAAAATGATTTTAATACGCCCCTAAAATCTCTTACCACACATAGTGCAATATTGATTTTACATTTTGGGGGATAAGATTTTAATGATAAATGTTAAATGATAAATGAAACAGCAAAATTTCAATGATGAATGATAAATGTTAAATGAAACAGCCAAATACAAACATTTAATGATAAATTATAAATAGGGTTTTAAAATGAAGTCCAAAAATTAATAAAAAACACCAAAATTTTACGAAAAAAAGAAAAAAATCCGTGAAAATAATGTCATTCTGAAAGAACCTGGCTGTTTGTAAAATCCGTGTTCCAAAATGGTTTTATTTAAAGAACTCTAATGTTAAATGATACAGCCAAATTTAATTTTTTTTGTTAAAATTTCTTAAAAAATAAAAAAGGATAAAAAAAAATGTTATTTTGGGTTAAAAATTCGTACAAGTAAAAAAAACGACATTTCAACCCTTAATCCTTTTTTTAGATGAAGAAAAAAACGTTAATTTTCGCAGTAACATTCTTAGGCGTGGGTTTTTTGGCATTTCGCCCTGTTGATAGATTGTTTGAAATCCAAAAGAATTTGGATATTTTCGCTACTGCTTTTCGTGAAGTAAATCAGCTTTATGTTGATGAAGTAAATCCTAATACTTTGATGAAAACAGGCATTGATGCAATGCTTAATTCATTAGACCCTTACACCAATTATATTCCAGAGGACGAAATAGAAGATTATCGCACAATGACCACAGGACAATATGGCGGAATAGGTGCGAACATCGTTACACGTGATGGTCGTTCTGTCGTAAATATGCCTTTTGAGGGTTTTGCTGCGGAAAAAGCAGGGCTAAAAATAGGTGATGAAGTCCTAAAAATAAATGGAATTTCACTTAAAGGAAAAAATACAAATGATGTGCATAAACTCCTCAAAGGACAAGCTGGCACTAAAATCACGCTTGAAATAATGCCCGTAGGACAAACCAACATAAAAGAACTTTCTTTTAATCGTGAAAATATCAAAATTGATAATGTTCGCTATTATAATATGGTTGCTCCTGAAATTGGTTATTTGTCTTTGACTGATTTCACAAGAGGTGCAAGCAAAGAAGTAAAAAATGCCATTGAAAAACTCAAAGGTCAAGGTGCAAAAAAAATTATTTTAGATGTACGCAACAATCCTGGTGGGCTTTTGGACGAAGCAGTTGATATTTGCAACCTTTTTATCAACAGAGATATGGAAGTGGTAAGCACCAAAGGAAAAGTTACCTCTTGGAACAAAACCTACAAAAGCCTTAATTCTCCTTATGACCTTGAAATTCCGCTTGTGGTTATGACTAATGGACGTAGTGCATCAGCAGCAGAAATCGTGGCAGGCGTAATGCAAGATTATGACAGAGGCGTACTTATAGGACAAAAATCTTTTGGAAAAGGCTTGGTACAAAGCACAAAACCACTTTCTTATAATTCACAAATCAAAATCACAACCGCCAAATATTATACGCCAAGCGGAAGATGTATTCAAGCGTTGGATTATAGCAAAAGAAAACAAGACGGTTCAGTAGAAAAATTTGCAGATTCCCTAAAACGTGCTTTCAAAACTAAAAATGGTCGTGTAGTATTTGATGGTGCAGGCGTTGACCCAGATATGGCTGTTCCAGCTAAAAAAACACCTGCGATTTTGAGGGCTTTGCGTGATAAACATCTTATTTTTGATTATGCAACGGTTTATACCAGCAAACTTACTAAATTACCTTCTCCACGTGAATTTAGATTGAGTGATGCAGAATATCAGGATTTTATCAAATGGGTAAAAACCAAAGGTTATGATTACACCACTACCAGCGAAAAAATGTTGAAAGAATTGGAAGAAAAATCAAAAGACGAAAAAGCAAATGTTGATACTCAAATTAAAGCACTACAAACCAAATTTCAACAAAATAAAGAAACTGACCTTTTGACTTTTAAAGAAGAAATACGTTCAGCATTGGAAAATGATATTGTAGCAAGATTTTATTTTGAAAAAGGTCAAACAGAAGCACAATTTAATTATGATGACGACCTCAAAATGGCAATTTCTATTCTGAAAGATGCTAATCGTTATCAGGAGTTTTTAAAGAAAAAATAAAAGTGAATGGTAAATAAAAAAAATGCTTTGATTTGATAATCAAAGCATTTTTTTTGTTTTGATTTTAAATGGATTTATATGATACTCATTCCACTTAACTTAAAAAAATTTAGCTTATTTGGTTTGGAACAATTACCTCAAAAATACTGCCTTGCCCTCTTTTGGAAGTAACTTTAATTTTGCCCCCTAATTTTTCAAGCCCTTTTTTAACAATATAAAGCCCCAAACCTGAACCATCACCTTGAGTAGTTGCGCGTGTGAACATATCAAATATTTTATCAATATATTCCTCACTTATTCCCATACCATTGTCTTCTATTTTTATCACAAAAGCGGTTTCACTACCCAATACATCAATTTTAATAAAAGGAAATTCTTGTTTTACTTGGTGATGTTTGATGGCATTAGAAATAAGATTGCTCAATATTACCCTCAAACGAAAAACATCAGAAATAACAAGATTTTTTATTTCTATATTGATGTCAATGTGAATTTTGTCAGCATCTTTCAGATATTTGTGGTTATCCAAAATTTCTTGCAATAATTCTTCAAAATTGATGACAGAATAATTCGCTTCTATATTATTATTGCGTGAATAATGTGCCAACTGTTGAATAAATTTATCCAATTTGCTCACAGAGGTTTTCATCATATCAAAATTTCCTTTGGCTTCATTAGGAAAATCTTGTTCTACAAGGTTAATCAATCCTAACAAAGAAGTAAGCGGAGAACGCAAATCGTGTGAGGCTTTATACACAAAACTATCCAATTCCAGATTTAAGTCTTTTAATTGTGTTTCTATTTTGTGGCGTTCTGTAACATTGTGCAGATAAAATAAATAACCACCCACACGACCATCATTTGTAAGATTGACCACCACACCATCAAAAAAATGTGCATATCCAAAAGCACAATACAAAGATAAATCTTGTATTTTGTGTGATTTATTTGCATTATTTTTTATTTTTTCAATGGCTTGTTGTACTTTTGTATAAGATTCAGGAGTAACCAACGAAAAAAGGTTTTCGTCTAAAGTGGATTCTGCTTGATAAAACAACAAATCACAAATGGTATTATTGATAAATGTAATTTTAAAATTATCATCTACCACAATCAACAACAATTCATTTTGTGTTACCAAACAAGAGTAATTATCACTCAATGATTCAACAATATTTTTTGTTTTAGCGAAAGAAATAGGCAAAAAATAATCATTTTGTTGTTGAGTCTTGTTTTGGGTATTAAGGGCTAATATTTCTGAAAAAGACTTTTTGGTATTCATAATTTTTAATTTTATTTTGTTTGGAACATAGATTTTACAGATTTTTTTTCATAGAAAAATCAACGACTTAAAATACCTTTGTATTGTGGCTCTTGTGTGAGTTCAGGCATATTTTGCAATGCTTTCAAAATATCCTTTGGCTCCATTCTCATAGTGTAATCATGCGAAAAAAAACGACTTCGTATAGTTTTGTCTTTGTCAATGATAAAAGTAGCAGGAACAGGAAGTGTTAATTCACCATTTTCATTCATTTTGCTTACATCTAAATCAAAAAAATCCATGTGAATTTGTTGGATACTTTCAGGAATTTCAAATTTTACATTATACATTTCAAGAACGTGTTGTGTAGGATTATTCAAAATCTGATACGTAATTTGATGTTTGTGGGTCATTCTAAAAGAAGTATCAATTCGTTGTGGATGCACAGTCAAAACCACCGCCCCAAGTTGGGTTATTTGTGGTAAAATACGTTGCAAAGCAATCACTTCCAAATTGCAAAATGGACACCATTCTCCCCTAAAAAAAGACAAAACAACTGCATTACTTTTTAAGATTTCGTACAGATTAACATCTTCTCCATTGGTGTTTTGAAGGATAAAATCAGGAGCAATCGTGCCTATTTCTAATCCCTTTACATTAGGGTTTGCTTCTATAATGCTTTCAGCTATCACTTCTATCACTTCAGGTGGATAGGTTAGTGTAACCATTTCTACAAGTTCCTCGTGCAAATTTCTTGTTGTTGTTACCATAATTTTAAGATAAAAAAAAATGTGTGTAAAAAATGTGTGTAAAAAAATCTATATAAAAAACGTAAATTCTTAGTTTAAAAATATACTTATTAGTAAGTAAGTTGATTGGGTAAATTTTTTATAATTTTGTGTTTTGGCTGTTTTTGTACTAACACCTGATTCCTGATTACTTCAATACAATATCAGCCAATGCTTCCTCCAAAATTTCCTCAAAATGTCCTTTTTCTGTTTCATTAAAACGTGCTACAATTACCCCTGCGATTAGGTGATTCATAATAAGTTCAGCTTTTATGCGTGGTGTAGCATCAAACCTAAAAATTTTTTTTTCTTTTCCACTTTTCAACAATTCTTCCACCCAATCCAATACCTGCTCATAATCCTTTTTAACTTCTGTTTGTATTTTTGGGGAAAGTGTTTGAATATCCGAACCCATAGAACCTAATGCACAAATGCGTTTTTCGTAGAATAATCCACTATAAATGCTAAAAAGTGCTTTTAGTTGAGCTATTTCTTCCACTTTGTTTTTTTGTAGTGTTTCTATAAAATTTTTTAGATTTTCTTGTTGCATTTTCATTACCGCAACACCCAAATCTTCTTTTGTGGGGAAATGATAATGCACAGCAGCATTTTTTATGTTCAAAACTTTTGAAATATCTGCATAACTAAAAGCATTAAAACCTTTTTCTAAAATTAAATTGGTAGCAATGGTAATAATTTGTGTTTTGGTGTCTGTCATATTTTATTTAATTATTTTATATACATAACTTACTTACTACTAAATAAGTTCAATGTTTTTAAAATATATTTTTTAAAAAATAAAATAATAAGAGAAAGAGATAAAAAATTGAAATTAAAGAAATTTTTTGATATTTTTGTACCTTTTTTAATTTTAAAAATGCTATAACAATGCAATCTATCAAAATATTTGACCATTATCTTGCTGATTTATTTTTTGCTTCAGATGTGAATTTTTATGAAGAATGTTGGAAAGATACAACTTTTAATGCCACTGATGAAGAATATATGGCATATCAAATACAAAAATTAGAAATAACTTCAAACTATGATGTTCATTTTTTTTTGTGTGATACAAAAAAACTTTTGTATGTTATTGCACCTGAAATGCAAACCTGGACTGATAAACTTGTGCTCGATTTTTGGAATAAAAGTAATTTAAAACGCTTGGCTTTTTTGGTAAGTGATAGTTTATTTGAGCAAATAGCTATCAAACAACTTATGGAAGAATCAACACATAAATTCCAAATACAATATTTTGATAAAAGAGAAGATGCAGTTGCTTGGCTTTTAAGTATTTAAAAAATTATTTGAAAAAATAAGTAGCCATACTAATTTAGTTTGTATTAGAGTTTTTAAAATGAAGTCTAAAAATTAGTAAAAATTATCAAAATTTTACGAAAAAAAGAAAAAAATCCGTGAAAATCTGTGTTAATCCGTAAAATCCGTGTTCCAAAATGGTTTCATTTAAAAAACTCTAATATTTCTTATTTTTTCATCATTTTTTCATAAACTTTGTATTTAAAAGCCATTTCATTGTATTCTTTTTCAATTTCTTTCCAAGATTTTCCTACCAGTTTTTCCATTGTTTCAATGCTTTTTTGAGCCAATAATTTGCCTTTATATTTGGGTGAAAGCTCATAAAGGTAAGTTTTGGCAAAAGGAACCATTTTGTCATATACCCAAAGATAACAAAAAATAAATCTCGCTTTGGCGTAAGCATCATCTTCACTCATAGATTCTTCTTCCAAAAAATCTTTTAAGGATAAATTGCCTTCTTTTTTAAGCATTTTTTGCAATAAAGGCAAACGCCAATTTGTATAGCCTTCCACAAATTGGTTGTTGGAAATTCCTGCCATTTCATAAAATGAGGCAAAACCTTCACTAAACCATTGTTGTATTTTGTGGTCAATGTTCGCATCTACAAAAGCGTGCATTAACTCGTGCCAAAGTGTGCCTTCGCCTGAACCTGTGTATGTGTAAAGCGTTTTTTCATCAGCACGATAAAAACCATACGCACCTGAACGTGTGTTGTCTTCAAATTCAGTTTTATTTGCAAAATACAAAATTTGAATAGGAAAATCAGGCTCAAAAAAGAAATATTTTGGGTAAATATCCCTAAAAAAAATATTGGTAATATATTCCAACGTATTTGCCTGTGCAGGCGTGCATCTGTACGCAATATTAAAATATTTTCCAAAATGTTTTACCTCAAAATCTAAGTTGTAATCTGATTTTAATTCATTTTTCCATTTTTGTAATTCTTGTTTTTTTAAAGAATCAAATTTTGTTTTGGGATAATATTTTTCCAAATAGAAAACCAAATTAGTAGAATCTTTTTTGGGATATTGAAAACGAATTTTTTTAACAACAGATTTGTTGTTTTCAGTAGTTGGCTTTTGGTGGTTGGTTGAATGATTATTTTCAGCTTGATTTTGACAAGCAAAAACGCCAAAAACTATTAAAAAATATAACAAAAAACGCATAAAAAAACACTCTTTTTTTAGTTAAAAATTTATGGAATACACACCAATTTATTGCGGTTATCATGATATTATTTTGGCAAAAGCAACCGAAAAACGCTATTGCAAGATACAATATTTCACAGATATTCACGAATTTACAACGGTAAATAACATGATAAAAGATGTTTTTACAAAAGAAAAAGAGGAATTTATGGTTTTGACAACAGGCGAAGAAATACGTTTGGATAGAATTGTGTCCATTGATGGTGTATTTGCACCACAATTTGCACATTATCAGGATTTTAGTTGTGATTGCTAAAAGAAGAAAAAACTACTTTAAAAATATCGTCAGACCTTATTTATCATTTATCATTCATCATTGCACCAATAACATTTCCCATTACTTTCACACCTGTAAGAATACTTTGGCGAGGTTCTGGGGCATAATTTCCACTATGCAAAGAAGGAAGTGGCGTATTTTGTTGCATTTTTTCAGGGGAAATAGTGCCAAGCCAAAAAATACAAATTGGGATTTTTTCATTGGTCAAACCATACAAACCAAAATCTTCGCCAATCATTACAGGGTCAGATTTTAATACATTTTCTTTGCCTAATACTTCTTGTGCAACGTTAATTGCTTTTTGTGTAAGTTCAGGATTGTTATAAACCGCAGGTATTTTTTCATTTGTAATAATAACTTCAGGCAATTTTTCTTGTGGAACATTGGCAGAAAGTGCGATATATTTTGCCTTGCGTTGGATAGCTTCTATAATTTTGTTGCGTGTTTCAGGTTTGTAAGCTCGTACAGTAAGTTGAAGTTTTGCTTGGTCAGTGATAATACTGTGTTTTGTGCCACAATGCAACGACCCAACCGTAATCACCGCAGGGTCAATCGGATTGATTTCTCTGCTGATGATTGTTTGAAGTCCCATCACAATTTGGCTACTTATCACCACAGGGTCAATCGTTGTGTGTGGTGCAGCACCGTGTCCTCCCATTCCATTGACCAAAATATCAATCGTATCAACGCCTGCAAAAGCATATTCACTACAAAAACCTACTTTTCCAGCTTGCATTTGAGCGTTACAATGCAATGCAAAAGCCATATCAGGCAAAGGAAATTTTGTAAAAAGTCCATTTTCTAACATTTGTGTAGCACCTCGCCCACGTTCTTCTGCGGGTTGTGCAACCATCAAAAGCGTACCTTTCCAATCATTTTTGTTTTGTGCAAAAAATTCAGCCAAAGCCAAAAAAACCGAAATATGAATGTCGTGTCCGCAAGCGTGCATTACAGGTGTGTCATTGCCTTTGTCATCTTTGGCAATAGTTTTACTTGCGTAAGAAAGATTAGTTTTTTCTAACAAAGGCAACGCATCTGTATCAGTACGCACCATAATTGTTTTTCCTTTGCCATTTTTCAAAATACTCACTACGCCAAAACCACCTACATTTTCAGTAACTTCAAAGCCCAATTTTTTCATTTGAATAGCAATTAAATTGGAAGTATTTTTTTCTTGGAATGATAATTCAGGGTTTTGGTGCAAAAATTCATATCTTTTTATCCAATCATCAATATTTTTTTTGGAAAAAATCTCTAAATTTTTTTGAAGATTTTTATTAGAAATGGTTTTTAGATTTTGGGAAAATGAAAAATTATTTAAAACAATAGCAAAAAAAAATATTAGATATATTATATTCATTTTTTTAAAGAAATTTTGTAAATTTAGAAAAAAGATATTTATTTGCATTTGAGGTTGCATAATAGTAAAAAAATTATGAATCTCACAATTTGTTTTTTATAATTCCTAACTTAAATTATAATTTATCTTTATGTTCAAATCACAAGTTTCACTTTCATTTTTTTTCTTATTTTTTCTTTCTTTCTCAACATTTGCTCAAAATGAGGAAACATCAACAAAAAAAAACATTCTAAAAACCAATATTTTGGGTTTTATTGGAAGTTATTACTCTTTGTCTTATGAGCGTGTTTTAACTCCAAAAACATCTTTACAATTTACAGGTGGATATATAGATAAATTTCTTAGTGCAAGTATGACCATCAATAGTTCATACACCAAAACATCTTCGTCTGGTTATTTTGGGCTTGTGGAATATCGTTATTATGCTTCTTCATCAGGTTCTCCCAAAGGTTTTTTTATTGCACCTTTTGCAAGATTTCAGCAAATTACCCTTACTTATGAAAGTAATATTTCATCAAGTAGTACAAATCCAAATACACCAAACAAATATTCAAATTCGCATCCTATGTTTAATCTTGGTTTTGTGGTAGGTGGACAATGGATTTTTGGAGAAAAAGTTTCGTTAGATGTGTGGGGAGGACCTGAGGCTTATAGTACAAACCAAGTTACCTTGAGAGATAATAATAATAATGAGCTTATGCGAATACAATATGGTAATTTTTTGCCAAGATTAGGTGTATCTGTTGGGTTATTTTTTTAATCAAAAACTTTGAAAAATATAAAAAATCCCACTCTACATGACAATTTTGAAATTCGCTTAAAAATCGGGTATAAAACCCGATTTTATTGATGTTTTTTATCAGTAAAGTTGGGTTTTATACCCAACTTTTAAAAATTGTCATGTAGAGTGAAAAAATCCTTTTTTGTTAAAAGAAAGGATTTTTTTTGTAAAAAATAAAAATTATCAAAAAATTATTATCAAAAAAATATTCTTCTGTCCTATTTTCCTGATACCTAATTTCTGACACTTTTTTCCTGATACCTGACACCTTTTTCCTGACACCTTTTTTTATGACTTTACAAGACTTTTACATTTCGCAAAATATTATTCTGAAAAATGGAATTTTTGTGCTTGCAATTTGGGCAAGTATCAATTTATTTTTTGGAATTTTAGGAATTTTAAAAACTGAAAATGAATACAAACATTTTTCTGTAATGAATTTTTGCTGGAATATTGTCAATATGATGATTGTCATTTATTCGTTTTATTCTTTTGAAATCAAAAATAATATCACAAAATTAGAAGTTTTGAAAAATCAGCATTTTTTAGAAATGATTTTTATTGTAAATGCAGTTTTGGATTTAATGTATATTACATTTGGTTTTTATTTACAAGAAAAATCCAAAAATGCTAAAACACTTTTGTTATGTGAGCAAAATAAAGGTTTTGGTTGGGGATTGGTGTTACAAGGTAGTTTTTTGTTGGTATTTGATTTTTGTATGTTTTGGATAGTGTTGAAAAATGGGAATTTGTATAATTTTGGGTTGTAAAAATTTTTTATAAATAAAAATAAAAATCTGTAATAAATTATTTTTTTAAAAGTAACTTCATAATAAATCGTTAATAAAAATTTTATTTTTAACAAAACAACCAAATATTATGAAAAAGTTACCATTTATTTTAATTAGTTTCTTACTTTTATTATCCTGCACCGAAATACTCGCACAAGAAGGTTATTCTTCTGGCTCTGTAAGCCAACAACGCAGACAAGCACGCACCAATCAAATTCCTACCACAAAAGAGGTAGTTGTGGAGGAATATATGAATTTTCACCGCCACAATATTCCACGTCCTTCTGGCAACAAAAATGTAAATTTGGATATGCGTTGGGGCAATGACCAACATCAAGCATCTTTTCCGCAAGCACTTTTACAAATAGGCATTACAACTGCATTATTGGAAACCAACAAAAATATCGCACCGCTTAATATTGCCCTTGTGATGGATTGTAGCGGTTCTATGGCTGACGGAAATCGTATTCCAAAAGTTCGCCAAGCACTTACTACACTCATTCGCCAACTTCGTCCTCAAGATGTGGTTTCGTTAATTGGTTTTCACGATGATGCAACTGTGTTTTTTCCTGCTCAAATGATAGAAAGCAAAAACGCAATTATGGGAACCATTGAACAAATTAGACCCATTGGAAGTACAAATATTAACGCAGGATTGCAAGCTGGTTATGTAGAAGTAATGAAAAATATGGATAAAAAAGATAAAAAAAATTACACGCATCGTGTGCTTTTATTGACTGACGGAATGGCAAATGTAGGCGTAACTGACCCACAAGAAATTGCAAAAAATTCTAAAAAATACAACGAAAAAGGGATTTCGCTTTCTGTGATTGGGGTAGGTGATGGCGTTCAAACGGATATGCTTCGCACACTTGCAGAGGCAGGCAGAGGACAAGTGCATTTTGTGGGTGATAATGAAGATTTGGAAAAAGTATTTGTTTCTGAATTACAAAGTTTGCTTTCTCCTGTTGCAAAAGATGCGTCTATTTCAATTAATTACAATACCAAAAAACTAAAACTTTCTGAATTTTTTGGGTATTCAAAAGCAAAAATTAGTGAAGGAAATATTACACTTCCACTTGATGATATGAACAAAGGTCTTACCCAAATCCTTATGTTGGCTTTTGTACCTACAAATCGTACCAATAAAAATGAGGAAACTGATGTAGAAGCAACCATTACTTACACAGATTTTGAGCAGAAAAAAGAGGTGGAAATTCACAAAAAAATTACAATTTATCTTAATTCCAAAAAAGAATTTATCACTGCATCAACAGAAAAAGACACATATATCGCAAGATATGAAATGTTGGAACAACAAAATAAAACGCAATTCCAAGACAAAGAACTTACACGTAATTATGTAATTACTCGCCTTGCCCAATCCATCAAAGACATTGCAACACTTAACCAAGATTACGAAGAAGAAGAAGGCAAAAGCACTGCAAAATATCTTGCTCAAAATTCTTTGAAACTTTGCCAAAATCTTACCCCTGATTATCAAAATGATGCTGACATTAAGCGTATATATGATATTTTGGAAAAATATATGAAAATGCTTTAATAATGGTAAATGTTAAATGTTAAATGAAACAGCCAAATGCAATGTTAAATGATAAATGTTGAATGTTAAATGAAACAGCCAAATACAATATTTGGCTGTTAAAATTCTGAATAAAAATCCTGTTAATCTTTAAATTCTGAAAATCTTGTTTAAATTTGGCTGTTTAATCCTGTTAATCTTTAAATCCTGAAAATCCTGCTTAAAATCCTGATAATGAATAGAAAAAATTTCTTAGTCCAAAAATTAGAGCTTTTGCCACACCCAGAAGGCGGTTTTTTTAAAGAAACTTATAGAAGTGTATTAAATTATGAAAATGAATTAGGCAAAAGAAATCTTTGCACAGGAATTTATTTTTTGTTAGAAAAAGGCAATTTTTCTGCTTTTCACAAAATAAAAAGTGAAGAATTATGGCATTTTTATGAAGGTGCAAGCGTTGAAATCATTATGTTGTATGATGATGAAAAACTTGAAATCAAAAAATTAGGCAAAAATCTGCAAGAAAATGAGCATTTTCAGGTGCTTGTTCCTGCTAATGTGTGGTTTGGCTCACGTATTGTGTTTAATGATAATGAAGATTTTGCGTTGGTAGGTTGTACAGTAAGTTTTGGATTTGATTTTGAGGATTTTGAATTAGCAGAAAGGGAATTTCTTTTAAAAGAATTTCCACAACATAAAGAAATGATAATTGCTTTGACGAGGTAATAAAAAATCCTAAAATATTTTGTCTTTATCAAAATTACAGGTTTCTTTCAAATCATTAGAAAATACACTTGATTGGGCTTATAAGGAACTGAAAGAGAAATATAAGATAAAATAAGACTCAATTCAAATAGTTCTTAGACTATTTTTATGGATTATTTTTTATAATATTTTTTTACTTCTTCTATAAATTTTCCCATATCTTTGGCATTATCAAAATAAACCTCCACAAAACCCAACACTTCATTTTTAAAAGCCTTATCTGTTAATGTTTGTTTTTTGACATTTATGTCATTTTCTGTCATTGTTTCAATAGAAACCCAATACAATTCTTCAGAAGGAGCTTTTGAATTTCCAATTCTTTTGATGTTTTTCACATTTATTGTGTTGATAATAAGCATAGTAGCTTTTTTGTGTTCATCAAATTTTTCTTGCGTGATGACAAATTCTTTTTTGTTAAGTTGAGCGTATGAAACCATCTCAGATGTACTACCCACTTTTGCTCCTTTAATTTTGAAATTTCCAATGCTGGAAATAGTTTGTGCAAATGCGTTATTTAGTGTTATAAATGATACTAACACAACAAAAATAACATTATAAAAACAAGAAATTGATTTGGAAAATATTTTTTGATTTTTCATAAAATTTTGAGTAATAAATTTGGTTTTAAAAAATATAATATTTTGAAATATATAACAAAGACTTAATTTTCTCTCTACCCTACTATTTTTTTATTTGTTGTTTCCCCACGTTTCACGTGGGGTTACCATTGTTAAACCCTTTCAGGGTTTTTAATACAAAAAGCTATTTAAACAACCACGAAGTGGTTGAACTATGGTAACCCCACGTGAAACGTGGGGAAGCACGAAAAATGGTAGGGTAGAGGGCTTAATTTTGTGTTCTTGTTAACGTTTTTATGAGTAACTTCTAAAAGTTTAAAATTTTTGGAAATTTTTGTGTTTTTATTGTTTTCTAAATTTCATTTTTCCTAAAAATCTTGTATTTTTTGTGTG
>JAAFIN010000107.1 GCA_013297825.1 Cytophagales bacterium | reverse complement strand
CATTACTTTGGCTAAATACATAATTCAAATTTTGCCCATATACTAAAACAGGCATAGACAAAAAGCCAAAAAATAATCCTATCCAAGTAAATGATGTATTTGATTGATGGATAAATGATTGTAAAAATATTTTCATAAAAATTAGTTTAAAAATTAAAAAACTTGTTATGTTCAGAAATAAAAAATCTCTTTTGATTGATATTTTTATTTGATGTGCAAAACAAAAAAATCTTCTTTCAGAAACCTAAAAAGAGGCATAGACAAATATTTATCAAGGCATAGACAAATAAAAAAAGCCCTTTTACTGACTGCAAAAGGGCTTTTTTATACTGACAGTAAAATCATAAATTATGGTGTTAATCCGCCCAGGACACGCCTGCACCTTCTATATCAAGTTCGTGCATTGCAGGGAGGTGTAAGAGTCGTTCTTTGGTAATTCTTTGATTTTTATCGCCTGCAAGCGAATTGTCAGACTGTTGGGAAAGCCAAGACACAAATTTTTTTTGGGTTTCAAAAACCAATTCAGGATAAAAAAATCTACCATCATATACACTTCCATACACAAATACTTGTTTTTCTTTATCAAAAATAAATCCCATACCACAATAATCTCTGTGGTCGTAGGCAATATAACCACCATTTTGTAAAAAAATAGCAACATTTGTTGCTAAGGAATTTCCGTAATTTGAATAATTTTTTTTCATTTTTTTGAAAATTTTAAAAAATAAATAAATTTTTAGATAAAGAATGCAAATAGTGTTATCTTCTTGGCACGCAGATAACGCAGATTTTATGGATTAAAAACAGATTTTTAAATATAAAAAATTGCGATTACCCCTAATCTGCGTTATCCTCATTATTTGCGTGTTTAAATTCTAAAAAAAAGATTAAGTTATTTTAATCTTCTTCTTAAGAAAATTTGAAAAACAAGAAACTATTATTCTATAATAATTTTTTTGGTTTCTTTGCCTATTTTTACGAAATAACTACCTTTTTGCCAATTTTGGAGGTTTATTTTCAAAGAATTTTCTTTTGTTATTGTTTCAAATAATACTTTTCCAAGCACATCAATTATTACAATTTTTGTATTTTGTGGGATATTTTCTATTGTAAGATATTCTAAAACAGGGTTTGGAAAAATTTTGATTTCTTTCGTAAAAGCATCAATAAAAATAATATTAGAATAATAAAAATCATTGTTAAAATCAATTTGTTTGAGCCTATAATAAGCGTCATTGGCATTATTAGCATTGAATTGATAGTTTTTGATGTTTGTACTATTGCCTGCCCCATCAACAAAAGCAATTTTAGAGAAAGAAAGACCATTTTCAGATGTTTCTACTTCAAAACCTTTGTTGTTTATTTCTGTTGCGGTTTTCCATTCTAATAAAACATTATTATCATCTATTCTTTTTCCCTCAAAACTTAATAAAGTAATAGGCAGAGATGATGTTGTACTACCTATTTCAAACTGACTAAAACTTGTTTGTGAAGTAAATCCTGTAAATTGAATAACTTTTGTGGCGTTATTAGCAAATGTTCCGCTTGCAAAAGGCGCAGGAAAGGCAGAAATACTATTATCTGGACGTTTGTAGAGTTTTAAATTGCTTGGTGTGGTTTGGTCTGTACCTGAAATTACGTTATCACTTGGGATAGTGAAATTCATCGCATTGTATGCAACACTTGCATTGCCAAATTGCCTCACAATCCAGTAATATGTGAGCGTATTTGTACCAGCGTTCAATGAAGAAACCCCATTATAAGGATTTCCTCTTAATTGATATGCCACAAATTCGTCAGCAGGGGCAATAGTGAAGTTAATAGAAACTTTTGCATTGGTAAAATTATTCAAACCATTTGTAACATTCATTCTTTGGGAAGTACCTCTTGCAACTGCAACCTCTGACGCTATACGTGTAGTACCATTTTGAAGTATTCCGTTGTTTCCACTAATTACATCAATAGCATTGCCTGATGTTTCATTGAATTGATAATAGGCGACTAAATTTGATTCTCTGCCTGTGAGTGTGAGGTGCATACTTTCACGGATTTGGGCTTGGGTGCAGGCTGTATTCCAAAAATGGAACTCATCCATATTGCCTTGAAAATACTCATTGTTCGTTAGCCCATTGACTCCTATGTCTATACCAATACCTGTTGTGGCAGGCAAGTTCAAAGTGCTATATCCTCCTGAAGCCACACCATTGATATAATAAGTAAGGTTATTACTTTGCACCACAAACGCAATGTGTGTCCATGTATTGACTGCAATCGGATTGCCTGTACTGACTGTAAAATCTACTACGCCATAGGTTACGCCATCTAATCTATCATTATAAATACCAAATGCCCAGCCATTTTTATGAATAATTCTTTTTTTGCCTGTGGTATTGGATATTTTAATCCACGCTTCTACCGTAAAATTATCAGTCAAATCAAAAACAGGATTAGTGGGTAGGCTTATGCGGTCATCTGCCCCATCAAAATTTATCATATTGCCACGTACTGTGGTAGGTAAGGCATAAATGGCTGTGCCTGATACTGTAAAAGTGTAATTGGCTTTATCAAGGTCATTGCTTAGGATAGTAATAGTAGATATTTTTGTGCCTATGGCTTGTGGTTGTAAGGTAATGGTAAAGGTCAAACTTGCCCCAAAAGGTATCGCGGTAGGAAATGTAATGCCTCCTACGACAAAATCAGTTGTATTAGAGGTGGCAATATTGGTAATGCGTAAAGGTGCATTGCCTGTATTTTGAATGGTAAAAGTACGCATTGCTGGAGTCAATACGCCTGCGTTATCTATGTTGGTATAATCTGTAATAGTAGGTGTAGTGTCTCCATTTGTAATATCTATGTTATTACCTTGTAAATTGATTTTTGGGGAATACTCCACTAAATATTCAAATCTTGGGTTAGCACCTGTGGAGGCGGTTAGGTCAGTTTTCTTGAAGAATGTATTAGTATTGAAGTCCCATTGGAAGAAAGTGCCTCTATTTGATGCACCACCCAAATAGGTCATTCCGTATATCTTGCCTGCGGAAAGTGTCAAACTGCCCCAAGGCGTGCTTCCTTTGGCTGCTCCATCAAAATCTACTTTTGAAGTGTAGGTATCAGTTGTAAGGTTGTACTCAAAAATAACACCTACGCCATTTGCCCCGCCTGTGTTGGTCATACCATACAAATTATTGCCTGCTTGTATAAGATTGCCTACAGGATTACTGCCTGTTGCCACTACAAAATCAAACTTTTTGGTGTAAATATTACCTACAAGGTCATATTCAAACAAAACGCCCATATTATTTGCACCACCTGTATAGGTTACGCCATATAATTTTGAATTGGCATAAACAACGCTACCACGAGGACTGCTACCATTCGCAGTACCATCAAAGTCAAATTTCTTGGTAAATGTATTGGCTACAGGGTCATATTCAAACAAAACACCCATGTTGTTTGTGCCACCCAAATGTGTCATACCATATAATTTAGTGCCTACTGCAGTAAGTCCACTAAACGGAGTCGAGCCATTCGTACCTACAAAGTCTGTTTTTATGGTTTGCGTATTTGTAACATTATCCCATTCAAATATAACGCCCATGTTGTTTGCGCCACCTATGTTTGTCATACCATAAAATTTGCCATTCAAGTAGTTAAGATGTCCTATAGGATAGACACCATTTGCCCCTGTAAAATCTATTTTTTTGGTCAAGATATTGGTTTCAGGAGTCCATTCATAGATTGAACCTGCGTTAATACTTCCACCAGCATTGCTCATACCATACGCCTTGCCTCCCAGCAAGGTCAATGCGCCCAAAGGATTAGATGCAATGGTATAACTAAAGTCTATTTTCTTGGTGTAGGTAGTAGTAGTTGGATTCCATTCGAAGATAACACCCGCATTATTGTAACCTCCACTCAAGGTCATACCATACGCTTTACCGTTCATAATGGTTACTGAACCTCTTGGCGATTCCCCTTTTAATCCGTTAAAGTCTGTTAATTTGTTAAATGAGTTGAAAGCCATATTAAATTCAAACAAAGTACCTTTGTCATTCAAACCACCTCTATTGGTCATACCATAATATACATTTGGTTCTTTCATAATAAGACTACTATAAGGTGTTCTGCCATTGTTACCACTACTTCCAAATCCAAATACAACATTCAAACTATTATCATCAGGACTCCAAATGAATATACTACCAAACTGATTAAAAGTACCAGATTGTCCAGCAGAAGCCATACCTATCAGAGAGGTACTGCCCGTAATTGCTTTGAGGTTTCCAAAAGGAAAACGCGCACCTGAAAAATCGCGTCTCTTTGCGAAAGTATTGGTAGAGGGTGTCCATTCAAAAATAACGCCTCGGTCATTTGTGCCACCGAATGTTGTCATACCATAAAAACGAGTATTTGACCACGTAAGGCTACCTTCTGGGTTACGCCCATTTGAGTTATCAAAATCATATTTTTTGATGTAAGTATTCGTAGTAGGATTCCACTCGAATATAACACCGTAGAAATTCGCACCTCCATTTTTTGTCATACCATAAAACTTACCTCCATTTTCAGCCAAGTCGCCTTGTGGATTGGATCCATTTACATTGTTAAAATCATATTTTTTGGTGTAAATATTTGTTGTAGGATTCCACTCAAAAATAACCCCATTGCCTGATGTTCCACCTCCAGGTGTCAGACCGTAGAATATACCATTAAAAAGAGTTAAACTCCCCCTTGGATTAGCCCCATTTGTACCATCAAAATCATACATTTTGGTATAAACATTGGTAACAGGATTCCATTCGAATATAATGCCCGCATTATTAACGCCCCCATTAGGGGTCATACCATACAATTTGCTATTGTATTCAGTCATTTCAGTCGTGTAGGGGTTTACGCCTTCTATTTCTGTCATTGTATAGGGCGTGCTGAATGTATTTGTGTTGTTGTCATATTGAACGATAGCCCCTGTGTTTTGTTTACCGCCTTCGCCTGTTACGCCTAGCAATACCTGTGCCTTCGCACTTATGAGGCAGGTAAGACTAAGGAATAGAGTCAAGATGTAGGCAAGTCTTATATTTGTTGTCTTGCCTATGGCAAGATTTGAATAGTAAAATTGTTTCATAAAATTTATCATTGTTGAGTTTTTTTTATTTTGAGGTTATTTTTCTATGCCTGAATATTTTTTGTAAATGGCTCTATAACCAAATAGCCTTGCTATTGGGGCTACTACGTTCATCATTATTTTTTGAATAAATACAGGAATATTTGCCAAGAAACTTTTGCTTTCTAAATATTTGAGTGAAACTAACTCTTGCACAATACCCGCTTTCCCATTGGGCATTTTGCCATCTTTGGTTAATCCTATCAAATTTTCCATTAAATACTCAAAATCTAAAGCAGGCGAAACTGTTTGGATAATCACCAATGTTGCATCAGAGTTATTATAATGATTATGTGCCATATTTTTTGGGAGCGTAATCTGTTCGCCAACTGACAAGATTTTAGTTTTATTTTCCAAAACAATCGTAAGTTTTCCTGTCAAAACTTCAAATGTTTCTTCTTGTAAAACGTGAAAATGATGAGGCACTAACATACCTTTGGTTTTAAGTGTCATCTTGATTTTCATACGTTTTCCTTGTGTATCTTGGGAGGTTTCCAAGAATTCATACGTATCTCCTGTTATTGGATTTTCGAGAATTTGCCCTTTTGTAGCCATATTTTTTTTGTTTTTATTTGATGTGCAAAACAAAAAAATATTCTTTCAGAAACCTAAAAAAAGGCATAGACAAATATTTATCAAGGCATAGACAAATAAAAAAAGCCCTTTTACTAACTGCAAAAGGGCTTTTTAATTTATTTATAAAAACTCATCTAATTCTTCATTGGAACTTATACCAAATTTTTTGTAAAGCCTATACTTACCTGTGCGAACACTTTCAGGAGATATAAGAAGCGTTTTAGCAATTTCAATATTACCCAAACCGAGTTTGTGAAGCATCAACAAACGAAGTTCTGCATTGGACAAAATGCCTACTTTATCGTGTAGTTTTTTTTCAAAAGTAGGATATATTTTTAAAAATGATTCTTTAAAATTAACCCATTGTTCTTTGTAAGCAAGGTTAAAATTCCGCAAATGTTGTAAATCTGTTTCTTTTACTTCCAAATTTTCTGCATCAAATTCCAATGTTTCAGTTTCTTGTTCTTGTGTGTTATTTTGTGGTGGTAAAATTGTCTGTATTTCTTCATTTTGTTGATTGATGGTTTTTATTTGCGTAAAAAGTTGTTGTTTGAGATATTTTATTTCTTGCTTTTGTTTTTTACTTTTTTTATAAAAATAATAAGTAATAAAAAATGTAGATAATACTAAAATGCTTACAACAAGATAAAAAAACACATAAGTTTTTTGTTTTTCTTGTTCTTTGGCTTGCATTTCTTGGGCATAGAGTTGTACTTCTGCGGTTAGTTTTAGTTCCGATATTTTGTTTTTGTTGGCATATTCTTGAAAAAGAGAATCGTAATGTACAAATTCACGGTAGGCAACAAGCGTTTTTTCTGTATCTTTCAAGGCTTGGTAATACAAATAAGTGGCTTCTTTCTGCCTCTTTTGTATGCTAAAACTTTTGTCTTTTATCTTGCCTGCCACTCCTTCAAGCGAGTCTAAGAGAGTTTTGGCGTGTGCAAAATTATTACGTTTGAGTTCTATTTGTACGAGCCAATACATAGCCCCTATAGCATTTTCCCAAAGTCCCTGTTGTAGGCTTGTATTTTTGTCTTCCAAAGCGTATTGGTAGGCAAGGTCTAACTCGCCTGTTTTGAGCAAATTAACTGCCATATTGCCTTTGATAATAGCCTCAAAAACAATACTTTTATATTGTTTCGCAAACTTGTAGGCTTGTTCAAAATATTGATTAGATTTTTTGAAGTTATTAAGTTTTTGGTAATTAATGCCTATGCCATTCAACACAATAAGCGAGTCATCACGGGTAGAAAAGCCTGTTTGAAGCGATTTTTTGAAATATTGGGTAGAAAGTTCGGGTATGTCAAACTCCCACAAACAATAACCAATTATTCTAAGAACGGATTGCAGGGCAATATCTTTGGAAAGTGCGTGTTTTTCTGCAAACTTTTCTGCAAAAAAAAGCATTTTAACCACTTGAACATTGCGATGCTGGTTGTTGTTATAAAAACCTTGAATCAATCCTGCTTCCAACAAACAACTCAACCCTGCGGAATAATCACCTACTAATATCAATTTTTCAAATAACTTTTCAAAAGCCTGTTTTGCTTGTTCAGATGTGGCTTTTTGGTGTTTGAGGTTATCAATAAGTTCCACAATTTTGAGCCTTCGCAAAAGTGCTTGATGATTATTTTTCAGACAAATATCTTCAAATGTCTTACAAAAATTCTTGAATTTTTGTGGTGTTTGTACGATTTTACCTTTGCGTATAAATGAAATTTCGTTTTTGCGTAAAAACGCTGTAATAATTCTATGAACGCTATCTATGCGTATTTGGGTACATTTTTTGAATAAATTTGGAATTTCTTTTTGGTATGGTTGTGATTTTACGATAATATGATTGAGGTAAAAAAAGCAAGTAATCAATAAAATTTTTAAGTACATTATCTTTTAAAAAATATGTTTTTTGAAGAAGCAATTAGGATAAATGATGTAAAATAACAAAAAAATGAGCTAATTTAAAAAATTTAGCATAGATAATTTTTAATATTTAAAGAATTTTTAACAGATATTTTGGTTCTCTGACAATTTTTGTGGAATAATAATGTAACACACACTTTTAGTGTGTGAAAACATAGTTAAATAAGGTTTTGACAAAGACACACACTAAAAGTGTGTGCTACAAAATATCGTTTTTTCCTTTTTCCACAAAAATTGTCAGACAACCGATATTTTTTCTAAAAAGCCTCCAATAAAGCATTTTGTTTATCTCAAAAAAAATGCAAAATATCCCTTAAAACAAAAAAATGGACTAACAAATTGCTTTGTTAGCCCATTTTTTATTTTAAAAAGATTTAAAAAAAATCTTTAAAAAATTATTCTTTTACTAATTTAATCGTGAAAGTACGTTTTTCTGTAACAAAACGAATAATATACGTTCCATTGCCAAATTGTGGTACTTCTTTGTTGAATACATTTTGCGTATTTTGCCAGTTTCCTGTGTATTCCATTACTTTTGTGCCTTTTATGTCAGTTACCAAAGTACGAATATTTGGAAGATTTTTGATGTATTCACTCACTTCAATATTTACTTCTCCACGTGTTGGATTTGGATATAACACCACACTTGAAGATGTAACATCAGCATCTATGAAGATGACATTGCTGTAAGTTGCATTTGTGCTATTATTTTCCACTTGACGCAAACGATAATAAGCAGAAGTTGCGATATTTCTATCAACGAATGAATAATTGCGAATATTTGCACTATTTCCTGCACCATCAACAAAACCAACTTTGGTAAATGCTTGTCCATCAAGGCTTCTTTCCACTTCAAAACCACGATTATTTTCTTCTGTGGCAGTTGCCCATTGAAGTTTATTTTCTTTGGTGTTGATGCGTGTTCCTGAGAAAGTCATCATACGAACAGGAAGTGGTGAAGTTTGGCTTGCAATTACAATTTGGCTAAATCCTGTGATAGTGCTTGCTTGCGCTCCTGTAAATTGTACTTTTTTGGTTGTGTTATTTGCGATAGTTGCACCAGTCATATTATTCCAAGAAGCAGCCCCAGATTCATTATCAGCACGTTTGAACATTCTAAGATTTGAAGGTGTTGTTTCATCTGTGGAAGAAATAACATCTCTTGAAGGTAATTTGAAGGAAATTTCATCAAGTGCAAGCCCTGAATTTACAGTACCAAAATTATGAATAATCCAGTATGCACTTGTGGAATTGGTGGACATTCCCAATGTAGGCAAGGACTCAGGATTGTGCATTATCATTGTGATATGAACATCACCATCTGTTGCTGTGCCACCATTTGCAAAATCAAGCGTTACACCTACAATATTATCAACTTCTTTTCCTGCAACACCAACTGTAGGAACAGACAATACACCACTTGTATAACCTACTTTTCCAATAGGAGAAGTATATGGTTGCCAAAAACCGCTTGTAAATCCATTTAAAGTAGCAGTATAACCTTTTGCGGTTGCATTAACCGCAGGGGCTATATCAGAAGCAAAATTACCACTTGCTTCATTGAGTTGATAATATGCTTGTAATGCACTTGCGTTAGGGTGTGCAGAATATACATTTCCATTGATTTTACCCAAAAGTTCCAAATGTAAATGTTCTCTAATTGCATTATTGCTTAATCCAGTATTCCAAAAACGTACTTCATCAATTTGACCATTGAATCTGTTTGTGTTATTTGATTTACCGCCTATTGTTACCAAAGCACTTGCATTAAGCACATCAGCTCCCATAACAGGGTCAGGGTTTGTGTCGTCAGCACTTTTACCATCAATCAATAATGAAAGGACATTAGTAGTACTGCGTCTAAATGCAACATGATGCCATTTATTGTCATTGAGGTTATTGTTTGTACTTGTTATGTTAAATGTTGCACCAGCTACATCTCTTGTGCCTGCAAATATTTTTCCATCACTCATACTCACACCAAAATCTGCTCTATTGGCACCTGTAGTTGCGTCTATAAGTCCTGTGCCTTGTGTCCAGTTGGTTGCACCTGTAACACCTGCATTGGACGTTTTAAACCAAAACTCTATGGTGAAAGCATCTTGAACAGGGCGTGTAGCAGTTACACTTTGGCTACCAGAGAAATTTAACATTCTCCATTGTTGTTGTTCTGACATTGGTACAGTGTAAGTTTGGACTGCACTATAATTAAATCCACCACATATATTGGGCACACGCACACGATAGTAATAGGTATTGCCAGGTACAACAGAAGCACCACTCAATATGTTGCTAAATGGTTGCGAGGTTTTGCCTGAATAATTACCCATATTTACGATAGTAGAACCTGTAAAGGCAACATTATTAGCATATTCCAAATCAGTTGTAACATTTACCATTCCATTAGGATTTACTGCACCACTTAAAACCAATTTGCGTGGTGAATTGGTAGTATAGCCATCCCAAAGTGCAGGAATTGAAGTAGTTACATTTGCAAAATGTGCAAAAGGTATTGCAGTTACGGTTGAGCCTATTGGTCCTGTAAAAGTAAGGGTATGCGTTCCTACCAATGTATTATCAAAACTACCTGTTACCACATAATAATCTGTTCCAGCATTCAAAGTAATTCCTGAGAGTAATGAACCATTATCTACACCATTATCGTCATTAGCTGCAAATAAATTAACCAAAGGTGTATTAGGGTCAAATGAATTACAATAAAGTGCTATAAATGTATCTGTTAAAGTTCCCAAAGTAGCTGCAACACTGTGGATTCCAGTTGTGTTGGTATTTAATTTAACCACTTGATATTTTATGGCGGTATTGAATATACTCAAAGTTCCAACAGTGGAACAGTTTGTACCTGCGATAGTATTTACACGATTATAAGCACAAGTTACATTTGTATTATCACATAAAACGGTTGCAACTTCATTGGTAATAACACGATTACCAGCAGGATTTTCAATGCCTGCATTATAAGTTGTTCCATTTACATTGATATTATTAGCAAGTATTCTTGCATCAACTGTATTACCACTTGTTGCAGAAGACGCAATGTCATAAGTAAGCCAAATATATGTGTTGCCTGCTGGTAAATCATATCCTAAACCTGTAAAAGTTACTTCACCAGCAAATATATTTTGTGCAGTACCCAATGGATTTGCGATAGAAAACACGTTTGTTGTGGTGCTATAAAGTTTTACATTGGTTACATCAGCATCAGCAGTATTTTGGGTTGTAAATTTAATACTGTTTAAAGGTAATGTCCCCAAGGAACCTGTTACATTAAATTGGGTGCCTAATATTGCTTGATTGGTAGAACCTGCTCCTACCACTGAAGTAGAGGCTTGTGTTACAGTAATGGCAGTAATTGCTTTGGGTGCAGGGATTGTAAATATTGAAGCATTAGAATATTCACTAAAAGTGGTAGAAGAACATCTTTTGCGTACTTCAAATATATATGTACCATTCAATGTTAAACTTGGAATATTCAAAGTATTAGTTGCTTGTCCAGGAACATTGATTACAGTATAAGAAGTAATAGGGTCAGATTGCAAACGATAACGTACATCATATCCATCAGTTGCGTCAGGTTGTACTGTCCAATTTACAACAGTGTTGATACCGCTTTGTGTTGTTGTTCCTATTATTGGAAACATACCACAAGTACCAGGTGTATAAATATAAGTTAAGCCTGAAACAGGTGCAGTTAAAGTAGGTGTATCTACGAGTGTTACGGTTGAATTATTAGCACTACCAGAGGTTGTATTATCCCAATTTAATTGATTGGTACGGTTTATTACTTGGTTATTCCATACATTGGTAGCACCACGCAAACCTATTTGTGGATTAGCACCGCTCAAAGGTGTAAATGCACCATATAAAAAACGAATGGTATTATTAGAAATATTAAGCTGAATTTGAAAATCAAAACTTTCGCCTGTGATACCATATCTTCTTACGTTTTTCCATTGAATAATAATTCTATTGCCTATTTGCTCCCAACGCAATTCAGAAGTTGCATCAACACCACCCAAATCACGTCCAAAAGGAGCAATTATGTTTGTAAGGGTTGCATCTGTGGCTGACAAAGGGTTATAAGTATTTATTGGTGCAACAGTGCCAAGTTTAATGTATCCATTATCACTTACAAACATAGAAGTATATGCCACCCCATTGTACGTAAATGATGGAATAGTTTGTTCTGTACTCATTTGGTCATCAAAAGTTCCTGATTCATCACCACTATTGATAAGTGTTCCACCTGTAATTTCTATATAACCAATATTATTTTGGCTAAATGTATAAGTCAAAGGAGGTAATAATGTAGTGAATGTACCACTTGCAGTCCAAGTGCTGAAATCCACACCACCACAGTTTCCACGTACATAAAAAGTATAGATTGTATTTTGTGTCAAACCTGTCGCATTGGCAGTTACAATACCAGCTCCCACAGAACCACTTGCAGCTAATCCAACAACACCACTTCCACCTGCACCACTTGTACGAACTTCCCATTCGTATCCATTTGCAGGAGGTGTTGGTGCTGAAGCTGTCCAATTCAAAGTAACAGTGTTTATGCCTAAGTTTGTGGTATTCAATGCAGAAGGTGCAAAACAACTTGGTGTAAGTGTTATATTGATATCATCAAGAAACAAATTAAATTGATTAGCGATGGAATACGCCTGAAAACCTACATAATACACGCCTGTTGAAGCAGGTACAAAATCAACGCCATTATTCAATGCTCCATTTATATTGATATTAGGGTGGTCTGCCAAATTATTGGTCATACTGGCTGCTGTTGGAGATGTACCATACGCTACTTTTAGTTTTTCAGTAAAGAATGTGCTATTATTACCATATTTGTATGATACTCTATAGCTTGTTCCTGCTGTCAAATTCAAACCTTGCGTAAAATACCAAACATTTGCTGCATTTGCTCCATTATAACCATATCTTAGTGTGTTATTTGTAAAACTTGCACTTGGACTACTAATAGTTTCCCAAAGATTTCCTGCACCTGCTTGCAATACAGAAGTACAATTAGGAATAGCAGGAGGCGTTACAGATTCAAAATCTTGTAAATATGGTATATTTACCGCATTACAAGGCGTTGTAAATGATGAGCTTGCTACCCAAGTGCTAAAATCCACACCATTACAATTTCCACGTACATAAAATGTGTAAGTGGTGTTTGCAGTTAGCCCTGTAATATTAGCGGTTACAACACCAGCCCCTACGGAACCACTTGTAACTAAACCAACTGCACCACTTCCTCCCAATCCACTTGTACGCACTTCCCACTCATAACCATTCGCTGGCGGTGTTGGTGCTGATGCTGTCCAATTAAGGGTTGCGGTTGTTGTGGCAATGGCTGTTATATTTAAAGCAGAAGGTGCAAAACAACTTGGTGTTAAAGTAATACTTATGTCATCAATAAATAAACCATCTTGGTTAGCGAGAGAATATGCTTGAAAACCAAAATAATATACACCTGTTGAAGCAGGTATGAAATCAGTTGTTGCAGTAATTGCATTATTATTTACAACATTAGGATAATCTGCCAATGTGTTGGTCATACCTGCTACTGAGGCACTTGTTCCGTATGCTACTTTTAATTTTTCAGGGAAAGTTGTAGCCCCAGAATTACCATATTTATAAGAAATTCTATAACTTGTACCTCCTGTTAAGTTTATACCTTGTATAAAAAACCAAGTATTCGCAGCATTTGAAATATTGTAAAGATATCTAAGTGCTTTGGTTGTAAACCCAAAATTAGCAGGCGAATTTGTAGCCCAAAGATTTCCTGTGCCTGCTTGTAATACAGAGGTACAGACAGGAATTGCTGGCGTGGTTACAGACTCAAAATCCTGTGTGTATGGTACATTTGTAGGGTTACAAAGTGTTGTAAATGATGAGCTTGCTACCCAAGTGCTAAAATCCACACCATTACAATTTCCACGTACATAAAATGTGTAAGTGGTGTTTGCAGTTAGCCCTGTAATATTAGCGGTTACAACACCAGCCCCTACGGAACCACTTGTAACTAAACCAACTGCACCACTTCCTCCCAATCCACTTGTACGCACTTCCCACTCATAACCATTCGCTGGCGGTGTTGGTGCTGATGCTGTCCAATTAATGGTTGTGGTTGTTGTGTTAATAGCTGTTGTATTTAAAGCAGTAGGAACAAAACAAGTAGGCGTAACTATAACGCTAATATCATCAATAAATAAGGCATCTTGGTCAGCATCAGAATATGCTTGAAAACCAAAATAATATACACCTGTTGAAGCAGGCGTGAAATCCATTGTTGCAGTAATTGCATTATTATTCACAACATTAGGATAATCTGCCAATGTGGTGGTCATACCTGCCACTGTTGCACTTACACCGTATGCTACTTTTAATTTCTCAGGGAAGGTTGTACCAGAAGAATTACCATATTTATAAGAAATTCTGTAACTTGTGCCTCCTGTGAGATTTATACTTTGTGTAAAAAACCAAGTATTTGCAGCATTTGTGCCATTATAAAGATATCTAAGTGCTTTGGTTGTAAATCCAAAACCAGCAGGTGAGCTTGTAGCCCAAAGATTTCCTGTGCCTGCTTGTAATACAGAGGTGCAGACAGGAATTGCTGGTGTGATTACAGACTCAAAATCTTGTGTGTATGGTACGTTGGTTGGTGGGCATGTGGTAGTAAATGGACTACTTGCCACCCAACCACTAAAAGTTCCCCCACAATTTGACCTCACATAATATATGTAAGTAGTGGCAGAGGTCAATCCTGTGATATTCTCTGTTACTACACCTGCTCCTACTGAACCACTTGCAGTTAAACCAACTGCTCCACTTCCTCCTGCGCCACTTGTACGTACTTCCCATTCATAACCATTTGCTGGAGCTGATGGTGAAGCAGTCCAATTAAGTGTAACAGATGTAATGGCTAATGATGCTATATTAAGTGCTGATGGTGCTATACAAGAAGGTGGTGTCCATCTAAGACTAAGCCCACTTGCAGGTATGTTAGTATTTGTGTTATAATTATTAGTAGATGAGTTTAAAGTACCAGCAGTAGAAGCACTTGCAAAAGTTGAAAAAACACGATTATTAAAATCCACATTTGTTAAGCCCCTTAATCCAATCTGTCTTGTGCCAAGTGTAATAGCAGTGCTACCAGCAGCATAACTTCCACCACCATATACTATTCTGATGATATTACTATCTTCAAATAATCTAATCTGATAATTCATACCATACACATTTGTGGCTGATGTAGAGTAACGAGCCCGCCAATCTTTCCATTGAATCACAATTTCCCTGTTGGGAGCTGTTCCAATGGTTTCCCATCTAAGCTCGCCTGTTCTTCCTCCTATATTAAAAAATGAATTCAAATCTCCACCAAAAACAGAAATAGCACCTTCGTATCCTTCTGTTGAATTTATAGGTTCATAATTATCAACAGCAGACGCAGTAGCCCCAAAAGTTATAAATCCATTTGTGGATACATTACAACTTGTATATGCAACCCCATTAAAGGTAAATGCAAAGGGAAAAGAAGCTATGTTGTAGATAGCATCATCAAGAGAAGTTCCTGCTGTGTTGCCTGTGGGCGTTGCCAATACTGTTCCACCTGTAATGGGTGTATATGTGCTTGATGATTGGGAAAAAGCATAAGAGGCAACTTGCCCTTTCACACTTGTTGTGTTTATCCAGCCTATAATAAATAAGCTGAATAGAGAAAGTAGAATTTTTCTCATAGATTTTTTAGATGAATTAGATAAAAATTTATTAAAATAAAAAAATTAGGTAAAAACACCTAATCTAAATTGTCTTTAATTGTTTAAATTACAAAATAAATATACTATTTGGCAAAAATACAAATAAACTTTTAATTTAATACCAATCAAAATAACTTTTTGGTGTAAAAAACAACTTTTTTTCAAAAAAAGCCTTAAAAAAATCTTTAAAAATAAAAAAAATTATAACTGAAAGTAAATTTATTTTATTACCATACAAAAACTAAAATAACTAAAAAAAGTGCTTTAAAATAAATATTTCATAATATTTTCAAAATTTTTGGTCAGACTTTTGTAAAATATAATACACACTAAATTTTATTGAAAAAAAAAAACCTTTTCTTTTTAGGAAAAGGTTTTTTTTATTTATTTAAAGAAAATTTTAAAAAAATTATTCTTTTACTAATTTAATCGTGAAAGTACGTTTTTCAGTAACAAAACGAATAATATACGTTCCATTGCCAAATTGTGGTACTTCTTTGTTAAATACATTTTGCGTATTTTGCCAGTTTCCTGTGTATTCCATAACTTTTGTACCTTTTATGTCAGTTACCAAAGTACGAATATTTGGAAGATTT
>JAAFIN010000106.1 GCA_013297825.1 Cytophagales bacterium | reverse complement strand
TAATTACAAACAGCAACATATCCGCCATTACCACATTGTACGATTGCACAACCTACTTGGGTAGTTTTTCGCCACACGATTTGGCTAAAATGCCCATAAGACCCAAAATTCCCACCGCAACAAGTGCCTCCTCCTTGCGTAAAATAACGGTCAAATGCTTGCCTTTCATCTTCCCACATACGCACAAATGTTGCAGGATTATTACCCATTCCGCCACCCATTGCGAGATTTTCACCATAACGATTGTTTTGGCGATGTACTAAATTGCAATTTGAAGCAAGATTATTAGCCCATTGTCTTGCATATTCTGCGATTTCATTTGACCAAGTGAGCGGTGCAACACCTCTTTCAGCTCTGATACGATTGTGTTCTCTTAAAAAAATCTCTGCTACTGCATTGCCATTGGTGCCTGAATTTTGGTTATTGTTTTGGTTGTTATTGTTGTTATTTTGATTGTTATTTGAATTATTATTTGGTTCGTCTTCCGCAGGTGTAGCCAACCAATATTGTCCTTGTGCGTTGGCATTTTGTGCTAAATAAGGTGTGTCATTTCTTTGTCCATCATTGTATATGTCAATGGATTTATTACTATCAATTATACTAACTATTCGTCCATAATTACTTCCTTGATAGGTAATAATTCCCCACTGTTGCGTTCTAGCATTTCTATTATTGGCAACACGCAAAGAATTATTTTTGATATTTAGCGTTAAAACAAAATTTGGATTGGAAAGTGGGCTAAGTTGTAAGACATTTTGTGCCAATACAATAGACCTCCATTTTTGCCCTTTGAAATTTCCTTTTTTAAACATTTTTACGGAATTATCTTTCATTGCAGAAAGCACCATTTCAGTACCCAACGACTGACAACTCAAATAAAATACTTGGTTATTAGCAATGTTTTGGATTTGAAATTGATGTTGTTGGGGAATACCTTTTTTTTTGTACAATAAAAAAAAGCTACTAAAAAGTATTGTGCTAAAAAAAGCAAATATTAGCAAATAAAATATAGGTTTTTTCATATAAAATTATGCAATTTAAAAAAAAGTTAAATTTAATTACTCTCCTGATAATTCCATCATTATTTTTACATTTGTATTTGTTGGTGTGTTGTGCATTTGGACAGGAGCATTTTCATTTAGAAATATAATGTGAATTTCTTTTTTCCCTGTTTGTGTGATATTTTGTGTTTTGAGGCTTGGATTGGACAATATACCATCTTGTACTTTTCCTTCTATTACGAATTTTGCTTTTTCATTTTCAAGGCATTCTTCAAAAGGTAAATCTGTGATTTGTTCTTGGATTTGTTGTAAAGTATTTTTTTCAAAATGTGTATTTTGTGGGTCAAATTTCATTCTAAGGATTTTAATTTTTCTTTTTGGGATTGTTATTTCAGATTTTTTTTCGGTTAATTCTTCAATTTTTGCTTTTATATCATCATAAAAAAACCACGTTGCACCTACTCCCAAAGGTAACAACATACCCAAAAGCATATAAAAAACAAACCCAAATGTTGAAATTGTATTTTTGGTTTTTGGTTTATTTTGTGGTATAGGTTTTGAGGTGGTTGATTTTTTCCAATCTGGTTTTTCTGCTAAGAAATCTAACATTTCATCACAAGATTGAAATCTTTGGCTTCCACTAAGACTCATAGCAATTTTTACTGCATCAACTAAAAATTTATTAGAAAGATTTGGTCTGTATCTAAGCACATTAACACATTCAGGTTTTACTTTTATGGTGCCTGGATTGGGTGTATTTTGCTTTGTAATCATTTGAAATAATGTAGCACCTACCGCATAAATATCTGTAAAATTGCCACATTTTATTTTTTTGTTAATCAATTCAGGGGCAGAAAATCCTTCTGAATTAATGGCAGTATGTATGTTTGCGAGTTCATTTTCTGCTTCTTTTGCCACTCCAAAATCAATGAGTACAGGATTTTTATTTTTATCTAAAAGTATGTTAGAAGGTTTTAAATCACGATGAATGATGTTTTTGTTATGAATTTTTTTCAATGCCTCTAATATTTTAATGGTGGTATTTTTTATAAAATTTTCATCTAAAAAATCATTGTTTGATAAAATATAATCTTTTAACATTCCATTTTCTGACAAATCCATCACAATATACATTGTTTGGTTTTCCTCAAAAAAATCAGATACTTGAATAATGCCCTCATCACCTCTAAAACTTAATAAAAAATTGTATTCACCTTTGAATTTTTGTTTGTGATGTTCAAAAAGTTGTGAATTATAATTAGGTATTACGTTTTTTTCGCCTTTACGCAAGCACATTGTTTGTGCATTAGTATTGATAAAAAGCTCTTTTATGGCAATATATTGATTAGTTTTGCCATTGAGTGCTTTGTAAATAATGCCAAAACCTCCTGATGCTATTGGTTCTATAACTTGATAGGTTTGGTTTTTTAGAAATGTAAAATTGGGTAAGGCGTGAGGGATAAAGGACATAGTTTTTTTTAGATTTTAATAGTATTTTTAATATGGTTGTCAATGGCAAAGCCTTGACAATCCATATATCTGAGATTGTCAAGGCTTCGCCATTGACAACTGAGTTAATTATTCAAAGTTATATCTTTGTTGCATACCTGTTGGGTGAGTGTAAATGGCATAGTTGTCATATAACTCTAAGTAATAATTACCATTGTTAAGTGAATGAAAAACAATGCGATATTTTTTATATTTTGGTTGGTCTATTTCTAAATCCATTCCACCATTGATTTCTGTACCATTTGCGATATAAGTTATAAGAAAACCTCTTGCAAATAATTTTTCTGTAACACCATTTGCATAACTAACAAGTCTTACTGCTGGCATTTCTTTTTTTTCCTCATATTTTTTTTCTTCTTTCCTTTCTATATTTTTATGGATTTCTGTGTAATAATATTCTTCTGTAAAGTGTGTACCAAAAATATTATCAATAACATTAAAACAAAAACGAGGAAAAAGTAAAAACAAAAATCCAAAAAACACAAAAGCACTTAAAAAATACCGCAATCTTTTTTTATTTTTTGGCTTTTCTATTTCATTTGAAGGAATAAGTTTTGGCTTTTGAGGTTCTTGTTGTTCTTTTTGAGTGTCAATGGTTGTATTTTCTGAATTATCAATGATTGCATTTTTAGTGATTTTTATCTCATTTATTACATTTATGTTTTGTAATGCTTCCATAAAACTTTTACAAGAATCATATCTATCATTGGGATTTTTTTCGGTTGCTTTTTCAATAATTTTTCTTGTTTCAATAGGCAAAAGGTGTAAATCAGGCAAAGGGTTTTTTACGATATTGGTTTGAATATCAAATTTTGAAGTGGTATTTTCATCATAAGGTTTTTTACCCAAAATCATTGTATAATATAAAACTGCAAGGGAATATATATCAGAACGCTGGTCTATATATTTGCTGTCTTTGATTTGTTCGGGACTCATATAAGTCAACGTTCCCATAAATGCTCCTGTCATACTATATTCTCCACCTTCTTCTACGATTTTCGCAATCCCAAAATCAAGTATTTTAGGCGTATTATCAGGCATAATTATCACATTAGAAGGTTTAATATCCCTATGAATAATACCTTTATTATGTGCGTATTGGAAAGCATCTAATATTTTGAGAAAAATATCTTTTTTTGCATTTTCGGTAAGTGTTGCGTTTTTAATCGTAATATTTAAAGTTTCTCCTTGTATATACTCCATAATAATAGCAAGTATGTTATTATTTTCTGCATAATCCCACACAGAAACGATATTTGGGTGTTGCAAACTACTCAAAATCTCAGCTTCATTTTGAAACCTTTTTTTGATGTCTGTTTTTGTAGAAAACATAGGATTAAGTACTTTAATTGCTACTTTTCTATTTGTTAATCCTATATTTTGACCTTCATAAACTGTTGCCATACCGCCTTCTCCTAACAAACTGATAATTTTGTAATTCAAAAACTGACTACCTATCTCTAACATATTTTTTATGTTTTAATGGTTTTTAATAAACTTTTCAAAAGTTTTAGAACTTTTAAAAAGTTAAACAATTCAATTTATTTTAGATAAAATGTTGCATTTGCAATTTCTTGCTGTGGAATTTGTGAAGTAGGATTTGAGTAATACACTTTAAAAGTAAAATTTCCGCCTTCTGATGTTGGAAGATAGCCATTTGCAAATTCTACAATAAAATTCTGTCCTTTTGAATAGGTTTCCAAATTCCTAAAAGATGCTTTTAAAGGTTGTTCTACACTATTTCCATTAAAAATTTTAAAAGAAAATTCACCTTCAGGTTTTGCATAGTTTTTATTATTTAGCATTATTTGAATTCTATCTGTTTTTGTAGAACGGGTTGATTTGTCAAATCTTCCTTTTCTCAGCTCGCCTGGTGTTACTTGTATTTCTTGCCAATAATTTTGAGCTTTTAGGATTAAATTTTCACGCCCTTTATTTTCGTTTTCTTGGGTTATTTTTTTGTTTTCTTCTTTGTCTTTTATTTTGTCATCACGCAATTTGTTAATTTGTTGTTGTTGTTGTTGGTTTTCATTTGTGAGAACTTTGTTTTTTTCTTTTTCCTCTGCGAGGGCAGTTTTCACTTGTGCAAGTTCGTTTTGGGTGTCTTGAAGGAGTTTTTGAAGGTTTGCAACTTTTTGGCGAGCTTCTGCTATTTTTTGGGCATCATTTTGATTATTGGCTAATACATTTTGAAGTTGTTGGTTAGCTTGTGCAAGTTCATTATTAAGGGAAATTATTTTATCATTGAGGGCTTTTTCTTTTTCAATATTGCTCAAAATGGCAGTTGTAGAAGTGGTTTGTGTGGTGTCTTTTTTGGTATTTTCTTGTGCTATTTGTGATTTTTGAGGGTTAAAAAATCCTATTATCCACAAAATAGCCAACACCAGAGCCATTCCTCCCAAAGATGCCAAAACGCCCACAAGCCAAAGCGGAAAACTTTTTTTGTTGTGGTTTTCTTTTTTTTGGTTGTTTTGGAAGTTATTTATATTGTTGTTTGGATTATTTTGTGGATTGCTTTGTGAATAATTTTGTTGGTTTTTTTGGAAGTTATTTTGTTGGGTATTTTGGGGAAAATTTTGGGCATTGATGGGTTGTTGCGGTGGTGTTTCTATGGTAGTATGTCCATTATTATTATTTTGGGTAAATGGAATTTCTTGTTTAGGTTTTTGTGGTTCTTCTGTTGGTCTTGTTGGTTCTTCATATTTTGTTATTGGTTGTTCATATTTTTGTTCTTTTTTTGGCTCATTCATTTTTTTTAATTCTTCCAGTATTTCATCAGCATTTTGGTATCTATTTTCGTGTTTTTTTTCCAATGCTTTTGTAATGATTTTATCCAAAGCATCAGAAACGTTAGGATTAAGGCTTTTTGGATTTTCATAATCATTTAACACAAGGTCTGTGGCGGTTTGTGGTGGTTGTCCTGTGAGCATAAAATACATAACAGCCCCAACGCTATAAATATCTGTATAATCGCCTCTTTTGCTTACTTGTACGGATTGCTCAGGAGCGGAATATCCTTGTGTGTGAAATGTTGTGTGAAGTTGGGAAATGTTGTGTTCATAAGGTCTTGCAATACCAAAATCAATAAGCGTAAAACGACTTTTATCCACCATAATATTGGCAGGTTTTATATCACGATGTAGTATTTTTTCTTTGTGAACTTCTTTGAGTGCAAGCAAAATATCTTTTGTAGCGTTCAATGTGGTTATTTCATCAAATAATAATCTTGGTTTTTCGTCAGATTTTGGGCGAATAATATCCTGTAAAGATGTGCCTTCTAAATATTCCATTACAAGATATGCGGTTCCATTTTCTTCAAATATATCCAATGCTTTTACAATGTTTGGATTTTCTTTGAATTTGGCGAGTGTTTGGGCTTCTTTTAAGAAATTGTCTTTGAATGTCTGAAATCTATCTTGTGCAAAGCGAGGAACTACTGTTTTCTGGTCATCACTTCTTACACAAAAATAATCAGGTGAAGTTAAAAAAAGTTCTTTGATGGCAACAGGAGTCTGCGTTTTGGTACTTCCGCCCAATTTTCCTTGTGCAGTTTGATTCCAATAACCGAAATATGTAATGCCAAAACCACCTCTACCAATCAAATGTGATGCTTTTGAAGAATTTTCTTTGGGGTTATTTTGGATAATGTATTCACCATTTTGTAATGTGGTATTGGTATCTAAAATATGTAAAAGGTCTGAATCTGAGGTATTTTCCATTTTGTTTAGGAATGAATAAAAAAAAGGATTAATTATTTTGTGATAAAATTTTAAAAAAAATTCCCAAACTTTTTCTTAAAAAAGACTTGGGAAAATTTTTTAAGAAAAAAAATGAGAAGATTATTTTAAGCCATCAATGACAAAAAGTACATCTCTATAAGAATCTTCTGCGCCATCTTTGCCTTTGACAAGCACTATGCCTGCGTATATACTGCGAGGTTTTGAGTCATACATTTGAGAAATATCCCTCAAATAAATTGGAAAATTGATGTTTTCAGCAGGTTTATCTCTTTTGATGGTCATACCAAATTTATCACGTTCTACTTCCAAACCGCTCCAACCTTGTTTTTTGCCTACGATTTTGATAAAGGCACGTTCTTCACCTTTTACATTTTTGATGTCAAGAATGGCAGGTATATCGCCCAATATAGAGCCTCTGTACATTTGGGCAAATAGATTATTTTGAAAAAATAAAATAATGCCAACAATAAGCATGTTTTTTTGTAAAAATTTTAACATATTATTATTTTTTATTTGTTATTTCTCCACGTTTTATGTGGGATTACTATTTTTAAATCCTTTCAGGGTTTTATAAGATGAATTTATTTAATTTCTTATCCTGAAACAAATTTTTTAAGCCTTGAACTTTGAACTTTAAACTTTTTATTCCATTCTAATAATAAAATCAGTTCTTCCCATTCGTATTTTATCCCCTGATTTTAGATAAATTTTTTCAGATATACTCATTCTTTTTTGGGATTCATTCCAAAAAGTTCCATTTGTACTTTCCTTATTTTTTTGTGAGCCTGTTCCATTGTCATAAAGTATTACATCTGTACCTTTATCAGGGGAGTTTTTTACTTCAATGCAACAATGTTGTCCGCTCATATATTGGTCATCTGTTTTAATAGAAACTCCTGCATTTTTGCCTATGGTGTTTTGCCCTTTTTGTAAAAAATACGTTTTTGCATTGGTCATATCCACAAGTTTTATGGTTTCCCAAAAAACGATATTTTTTGTTATTATTTCGGTTTGGTTTGGGTCTATGATTTTAGCATCAATCATTGTATTTTGATTCGTAAAACCACCTGCGATATTTGTTTTATCACTTGTAAAACCACCTGCGATATTTGTTTTGTCGTTATTATTTTGTGGGGGTGTATTTTGTTTGTTTTGGGGGTTTTTCGTTTTCAAAAAATTATCTAAAGCATCTTTATACTGTGTTTTTTTAAACATACCAGCTTTATTGCAAGAAGTACATTTTTCTATGATAGATTCCTTAGTAGGGTCTATATAAGCTGGATTTATTTTGATTTCTGCTTTGCAGGCAGGACAAGGAAGTATAATCATAGTTTTGAATGATTTTTCTTTAAATGAAACCTTCAAAATTTTTAGGTTTTGAAGGTTTTTTGATGCTATTTTTTGAAAAATTTAGAATAAAAATTTATCCTAAATCTTGAAAATCGCTTGCTGGTTCAGTTCCCATAGGTTGAAAATCTTCATAATGACTATTGTTATCATCGTGATGATTTCCAAAATCTTGATGTGCAGTAAATTCTTCCATATCATTGTGAGGTGTATAATCTTGTATTCCTCTTTCCACACTATCATTAGCAGCAGTGTCCCAACTTTCGCCCATTTGGTTATTATTTGTTGAAGCATATTCACCTTTTACTTCATCAGGTGATTCTATGATATCAAAATCATCATTGAGGGCTTGGCTATCTGTATAAAGACCATTGTTAGCATTGACAGGTGGTTGGTATTGATGTGTTGGTACTTTTTCATATTCTACAACAGGATTTCCACTTTTATCTACTTCATTAGCAAGAAAAGTCCCATAAACTTGTCCTTTCCACTCAAAAATACCACCAGCACCTACTTCTTTGCGAGCAGATGCAAAAGCTTCATCAAAAGACATTGTATCATCTACATTGTGGGCGTGTGGTGCAGTGTGTATATTAAAAGGCGTTCCTTTTGCTTCATTATTTCCACCACCTCCTGCGTGGTCATCACCTTCTAATCCTCCTAAAACACCACCTAAAAAGCCTTTTCCTTCACCTTTTGTGTCTGTTTCAATAGTATTAGTAGTATTTGGTGGTGTTACAGCATAAGCAGCACCACCAGCAAGCACTACACCACTTAAAGCTCCTCCTGCTACAATAGCAGCAACTTTTGGATTGATTTTATTTTTGTTGTTTTCGCCAAATTCTTGGTTTCCTGTATCAACAGTTGTATTGTCCATAATAAATAATATTTTTTTAAAAAATGATAAAAATTAAGAAAAGAAATGTGTGATTTTTTTAACTGCAATAAGGGTCATACGTAAAATCGCCTATGCTTCCTGTTGCGTGTTGTTGTGTAATATCATACTGTTCAAATTGTTCATAAGATTGATTGTTACAATCTTGCACTTGGTTTTGGTCGTAATTTTGGTCAAAATTATTGTTTTGATAATCCATTGAATTATCTTGCACCAAGCGTTCCACTGATTCCATTTGAGCATTCGGACAAGATGGATTTACATCTATTACTTCAATGTCTTGTGGAGCAATGGGATAATCATTTCCGTCTGCAGGTGTGTTGTGTGAGTCATTTTCTACAACAATAATATCAGGATTTATAACATCATTATTCATTGGGGGAGTAATTGGGTCATCATTTTGTACTTCTATGGTTTCGCCTATGGTTGGTTGTTCTTCATATACTTCTGTGGCTTCGCTTGTAGGGGATTCGTGTTCAGCTATTTCAATGATTTCACCTTTTGCATCAATATGGGGTTCTTCAAGCTCAATACCAGTGTCATAACCACCTCCGCCTGCGATTTCTTCATTTGGCATAGCTGATGCGGTTTCTATACGAGGTTGTAAATTAGGTTCTTTTAAGCCTTCTGCGTTGACATAAAGGTTAGTATTTTTTGCGTTCCAACAACAACCTCCACCACCTACGCTTGGGTCGTGTGGATTTACTTTATCATAATTGATAAAAGGATTACCATTTTTATCTACTTCGGTAGCATAAAAAGTTCCATATATACCTCCACGCCATTCAAATAATCCACCTGCACCTGTTTCAGCTCTTGCGGTAGCAAATGCTTCATTAAAAGACATACTATCATCTACATTATGAGCGTGTGGGGCTGTATTCATATCAAAAGATTTTCCCAATATTTCAGGTTTATTTCCACCACCTCCTGCTTCTGCTGTTTCGTGGTGGGGCATAATAGGTGTTTGGTGAGTGGTGCTTGTTTTTTCATCTGTGTTCATTCGCTCAATAAATTTTTCAAAGCCCTCACCTTGATTTTGTTTGTCATTTGAGGGATTGTTATTTATATTATTTGCATACAAAGCACCACCCAATAATGCAATACCAGCAACCGCACCGCCTGCTACACCTGCTACTATTTTTTGGTTTGTTTTGTTGGTTTGTGGAGAGGCAATATCGTAACCACTGTCCACTTTTGTAATATCGTCTTGATACATAAAAAAATAAATGAAATGATTTGAGTAAAAAATATATTGTTATTTGTACGTTTTTTTTGATATTAACTCCACCTAAATCCTCCCCAGAAGAGAGGACTTTAAAAAGGAATTTATTTTTTAAAAAATGCTACTGGTCTTCTATTTGAGGCTTCTCTGCCTGCTTGTGTATTTTCGTGGATATTTCCTATAAAAACACTTCCTTTTGGTTTGGCAAAATTTTCTGATTTATCTGTAAGTTTTAATAAAAAATGTCGCATTATATTTTTATCAGTTTTTTGAGAATAAAAAATAATATATGTGTCAGAAAATTTGTATGCGTCAAGTTTACCACTTGATGAGCTTCCTATTGTAATTGTTGCTACATTTTTTAACATTTTAAAAGAAGGTATTTTTTCAAAAGGTGCTACTAATACAAGTTTTGTGGACATATCATCTATTACACCTTCATAATTTTGAGCAAAGCTATTTTTTGAAAAAAATAATATTAGAATTATTAGCAGTAAATATTTTTTCATTTTGTAAATATTTTTTAAGTTATGATATCAACTTTTGGAGGGTTTCAAACCCTCCAAAAGTTTTTAATTTTTAATATTAAACCCATTCACATTTACACATATTACATTTTGATTGGATTTCGAGCATTTTGTAGCTTGCACCAAGTGGAAGCATTGTGTTACATTTGTGATTTGGACATTTCCATATTTCAATAAATTCGTCATTGAGTTTTTTCATTTGTTCAGATACTTCTGTTTGGTCGGGAACTATCATTGTATTAATTGCCATAGTACCTGTTCCTACTGCACCAGCAATAATTCCTGTAATTTGACTACTCTCCACATATCCATAAATTCCAAGTGAAACCGTAATAATACCGCCTGTAACTGTAATCATTAGCCTTTTATTTGCATTTTTTTTAGCAAATGATTTTTGGATTTGGGCTTTTTTGGCTTCGTTTTGTTCGTATATATTTTTAAGATTTTGAAATCCTTTTTTGATTTTGGCTATTTCTTCAGGTGTAAATGTAGGGGTAGGAATTGGCACTTTTTCGTAAGGCATACCTTGTGGAAGTTGCCCTTTGAACAAAGCCATAAGCCTTTCTATATCAATAGAAACATTGTAGAGTGTAACTTTGTCTTGTGCAGTTACTTGTTTTTCAGCTATTTTTTGCCCATTTACAAAAGTTCCATTAGTAGATGTATCTTTGAGCAAAAAAGTCCCATTAGGAAATCGCTCTAAAATACAATGCTCACCACTGATATTGTTTTTGCCATCATCTACCACAATGTGGTTGAGTTCTTTTTTTCTGCCTATTTTTAATTGCATATATTTTTTGTTGGAAGGTTTTTAAGATTGTGAGAAACCCCACCCAAACCAAGCCCCTGCCCCCAAAGGGGAAACTCCCAGAGGAGAGGGTTTTTCGCAAAGCGGTTTAAAATTTTTATTTTTTGTTTTTGTTGGTTGTGTCTTTTTTAACTTCTTCTTTTTTCTTTTTATCTTCTAAAAGCGTTCTTTTTCCTATTGTTACATCAAATTTGTATTTTTTTGGATTTTTAATTGTATTTTCAACAATGATATTTCCAATTTCACAACTTGCGAAAGTTTCATCAAAAAGTGGTTCTTTATCTCCTTTTTTATAAATTAAAAAAGCAGTTTCATTTTTTTTACTCACACGCACATAATTTGATTTTTTTCCATTCTTATCTAAAAAATAAGAAATACTTTTACCTTCAAAAATATCATTGGTTTTATGTTCTGTATTATTTGCTGAAAATGTATTTACTTCTTGTGCGTCTGTTTCTTGTTTTTCTTTATTTTTTTCATTAACTTTTTCTTTTTCATCTTGTGAAACTCCTGCATTAGTTGTTCCTTTTTGGTCTTGGGCAGGCTTTGATTCTGGAATTTTTGCAGAGGGTTTTTGAATTTCTGAATTGTTGTTTGAATTATTGGAGCTGGGAGTTGGTGGGAAAATACTTTTTATATTCCACAATAAAAAAATGCCTAATACAACTACAATTCCCACAAGAGCATACACCAAAAAATTATTACTATTTTCTGCTATTTCTTCATTTTTGATTGTAGTTTTTGTGGTTTTTGGTTGTAGTTTTTGCTCTTGTTTTTGTGGTTCTTTTTTTTCTGTTTTGGGTTCTTTTTTTTCTGGTATGGTAATATTATTTGTTGCATTATTTTCTGGTATGTGATTTTCTATTTTAGGATTTTCTACCAAAGGAATATCCAAATTATTCGATGGAATGCTTTGTATTACTTCTTCAACCTGAAAAAGATGAGCAGAAAAATTATCTTTGGAATCTCCTGCACAATAATCTTTGATAATTTGTATAATTTCTTCCACAGAAGAATTGCCTTGAAAAAGCGTTATAAAGTTGGTGTCCAATGTATCCCACACGCCATCAGAGCAAAGGAAAAATATATCATCTTTTTGTATATCTGTGATATAAGATATTTCTGGAGCGTTTGCCTTCACAGATTTGCCTTGAATGGCGCGTGATATTTTGCTACTTCGTTTTTCGTTGGGGTCAATTTCACTTTCAGTAATAACCCCCATTCTTAGCAGGTCGTTGATAGGTGTGTGGTCAGTAGTTTGGAAAATAACCTCACCTTTGCGAATTTGATAAAAACGACTATCTCCTGCGTGTAGCACCGCAATTCCATTTTCATAAATATATCCCAAAACTACCGTAGTACCCATTCCTTTTGTTTGTGGATTTTCCACAAAATAATCATCAAAACATTTTTCGGTATAAAAAAATGCTTCTTTTAAGAATGTATCATTGATAGGTTGGGTTTTATTTTGTTCAAAATAATTTGCAAAACTCTCACAAGCAAGTTCGCTTGCGATTTCACCTTTTTCCAATCCACCTACACCATCACATACAATAAAAAGTTTGTCGTGAGTAGTTGCTTCTTGTGGAAAAATACAATCTTCGTTATTGTTGCGTTTGCCAAGTTCACTAAAAGAAATAGGTGTTTTGAGAGAGATTTGAATCATAAAATTTTTGAAATATTCAAAATAAAATGAAATATTGTTTTTTTTATTTTTTCGCAATAATCACTATTTTTTTTTTAAAAAAACAATATTATAGTTTAAATTTATCTAAAAAAATACCTTTTAGGGTATTGATATGAATTAAGAGAAAAACTGAAAAAATACTTGTTTAATAAATACCTTTGAGGTATTTTTTATTAATTCTTATTTTCGTTTGTTTTCTCTTCTTCATTTGAAGAAAGTGCTGGATTATTAGGTGAGCGAAAACAATTTTTGCAAGGTAAATCTTCCACATTATAAATGATAGGAAACCAATCATAACATTCAGACATAAGTTCTACTTGTCCCTCTGTGATTCCAAGTGATTTGTAGATGTGTTTGATGTCAGCTTTGATAGTATTAATATTATATGTGTTACCTGAAGTAGAAGTTGGATTTTTTACAATGATATTTTTTTGTGTAATACCATTGATAAGTTGTTTTAAAATCTCTCTTTGACGAGGATTTAAGTCATTTTGATAAATTTGTTTTTTTTGTGCGAAAGTCATAATATTGTGATAAAAATGTTGGTTAATATTGTCTCTTTACACTAAGAGTTTTAAAAGGTATTTTTTCACGATATTTTTTTGAAAATTTTTTATTTTTTTTGTAACTCATTGATTATCAATGTATTTATTTTTCTTATTTTTTTAAAATATGACACTTTCTACAGATTGGACACACAAAATATTAGTTTTTTTAGAAAATAATGCTGAAAATAATGACGCAAAAATTGATGTGCTTTGTGCAGAATTTGAGCATAATGAAAAAAATTTTTTGAAAGCATTTTATCGCATCAACAATATAGAATTAGAATTACAAATGGAAGATTATATTTTAAATATTTTTCAACCTACATTTAAAAATATCATAAAACAGGCAAGAAAAGGAAAAATAAATAATTTTAAGGCTTATCTTGAGAAATCATTGGTTAATGAACTTAATCAATACAAAAAAAAAGCAGTTGAAACTGAGCCTTTACCTCCAACTGAGTTAAAAGACGAAAAAAATTTAAGTTTTCCAATAAATACATTTCTTATTATTAAAGAAGCATTGGAAGATAACAAAATTATAAAACCAGTCTGTAAAATATATTTTGAATATTTTGTAGTTTTTTTGGAAAAAAAAATTAAAGAATTAGCCACAGAACAGAAAAAAGAGCCACAAAATATAAAAATGACAAAAGATGAGGCTACAAAATATAAAATGGAAATTATGGAAAATGCTAAAAAATCCCTCAAAAATCAAAGTATTAGAGCAGATGGAACAGTAAATAACCAAATAACAAATTGTATTTATAAAATGGGCGAATATATCCTCACAGAAACACAAGAGATAATAAATAAAACAAAAGAAAATTTTAATTTGTAAAAAATTCACCCATATAACTTTTGGAGGGTTTCAAACCCTCCAAAAGTTGAACGCTTAAAAAAAACTAAAAAAATGATTTCTAAAAAAGATATACAACTTATACAGCAATATTTTGAAGGCGAAACTTCTGACGAAGAAGACCAAGAAATCGCACAACGTAAAAAAAATGAACCCATTTTTGCTCAAAAAATGGAAGAATATCGCAAGTACAAACTACTTATTCAGGAGGCAGAAATAGCTCTTTTTGAAGAAGAAGATTTTTTTGAGGAAATAAAATCTGAACAAAAACCTGAAAATAAAAAACCAATTTTGACAGAAATAAAAACCAAAAAATCAATATTTAATTTTGTAAATATTGCGGTTTCGGTGCTTATTTTAGTGTGTTTGGGGACTTTTTTGTGGTATTTTCTTAAAAATGAAAGTCCAATAAACAAGGAAAAAATTATCGTGGATAAAGGCAACAAAAAAGATTTTTTGGATAAAAATGTGGTTGAAAATAAGAAAATTGAGGAAAATAAAATCAAAGAAAACAAATTCTTAGATAAGGATTCTACGCAAAAAGCAAATCTTTTAGTTCTTGAACAAAAACGCAAAGATTCTACTCAAAAAGCTGAATTTATTATTGCCATCAATGCAAACAAACAACTTTCTGACACACTCAAAAAAGCCCTTTTAACAACAAAAAATAAAGAATTTAAAAAACAAGACCTTGAAAAATTCTATACAAATGAAGCGTTGATTGACAATCAGTCAAGAGGTGGAAATGATGATTTTTTATTAAAAACACCAAAAAATAAATCAATTTTTAATTTTGGGAAAGATATTATTTTTAATTGGAGTAAAAATACCAAATATAACGGTGCAAAATTTATCTTAAACATAAAAAATCATAAAGAAACTTTAATTTTTGAAAATAAAAATATCCCTGCTGAAAATAATAGTTACACTTGGAAAAATCAAAATAAGGCTAATATTGGTATATTTTTTTATGAAATAGTGTTTGATGGCGAAATTTTGGCAAATGGGTATTTTTATATTATTCCTTAAAAAAACAGCCAACCTATCCAAAATGATAAATTGGCTGTTTTAATATTCCCCCTTTGGGGGTTAGGGGGCTTACTCTCCCACCATCACAAAACCACCCCAATAATAAGGAGATTTGTATTTTCCTTTGTCCATTTTTTGGATTTCTATTTGAGCATTTTTAAAGGCTTCTCTTTTAGTTTGTTTTCCTAAAATCCAATTTTTATAAAAAGCAGACATCAATTTCATAGTTACTTCATCATTTACCACCCAAAGCGACATCAACACCGTTTTCGCTCCTGCGGTTTGGAACGCTCTTTGTAATCCATACACGCCCTCACCATTTTTGAGGTCGCCTAATCCTGTTTTACAAGCAGACAACACCACAAGGTCAGTATTATCAAGGTTCAAATTCATTGCTTCGTAAGCAGTCAAAATGCCATCACTACCATTATCCTCTAAAAATGCTTTTTTTGCATTTGTAAATAATAAACCAGAACGCAACAAAGGATTATTAAATACTTTGTTTTTATCAAAACCTATCATTTTGCTGTCTTTTGTGTCTTTTTCAAGATTTTCTAAGAAAAAACCGTGTGTTGCAATGTGGAGAATTTGAGGAGAATTTAGATTTTTTAATGCACTTTCTGTTGCGTTTTTTCCTGTAAATATCGCATCAATTTTTTTATTGGAGGCAGTAAATACAGAATCCAACTTTTCAATTTCTATCTGTGTGTAAGGAAGAAGTGCTATTTTGGTAGAATCATTTTTATCCCTTATACTTCTTAAAGGAAAATTATCAGAAAAAGATAATTTATCACTTTCTTGGTTAAAATCAGGATTTCCTATCAATGTTATATTATTTGGCGTATTATTTTGTAGGTTTTTGGTTACAAGGTCTTTTGTGCTGGTAAGAATATGAATATCCAATTCATCAAGCAAATAT
>JAAFIN010000105.1 GCA_013297825.1 Cytophagales bacterium | reverse complement strand
TTTGTTGGTGTTTATTATTCTTTTTGTGATGTTTGAAAAGGTAACAAATGGAGCGTCTATTTTTGGGAAATTTGATGGAAGAAGGGACAGCCTTAGGGCAATAGAAATTCAGGAAAATATTTATGCGTATTTTTGGGAAAAAAACCCAAATCTCAAAAAAGCTCGTGATAAAATCATTGAACTAAATGAATTAAAAAAGAAAATATTAGGACACGAACGTTTTAATATTGTGCGAAATTCTCTTGATGAAGAAAATCTCAAAAATCTTGCAAAAAGATATGGCTCTCAAATAGAATGGATATTGCACGCTAATAAATGTGTGTCAGAATATGATTTAAAAAAATTAAACCTTGATAGTCTTATCATTCCTACGCAAGCACCTCGCAATATGCCCAAAATGAATGATGAAAAAAGCACAAAACAAGAAATTGAAAAGGAAAATAACGAAGAAAAACAAGAGAAGAAAGAAGATAAAAAAGAAACCGAAAAACAAGAAAAAAAACCTGAAAATAAACAAGAAACTAAAAAAAGATAAAAAAAAATGCTTTTCTTTTTACAGAAAAGCATTTTTTTACTTTAAAAGAACTTAAAAATTGGAATAAATTATTGTATTTTTCATTCCTGAGTCTTAATTCTCAATTTCTAATTACTCCCCATTTCCTTCAAACTTTACCTTTCTCACGTGTTTATCAAAAACATAAAGACTTTGTTCGCCTTCACCAATAAGGTCATACAAATCCAAAATTTTACGAGCAATAAATTCTTCTTCCATTTGTTCTTTAATAAACCAATGCAAAAATAATTCAGTTGTATAATCTTTTGTTTTGCGACAAATATCCATAATACTGTGAATAGACTGCGTAACTGCAATCTCTTGTTCCAACGCAATTTCAAATACTTCTCTCAAAGTATTAAAATCGTGTCCAATGCCTGTAACTTCAGGTGAATATGCTTTTGCACCTTGTTGGCTAAGATAACCAAATATTTTGAGCATATGATTACGTTCTTCGTTGGACTGTTCCATAAAAAACGCCTCACAATTATCATAACCGTGTTCGCCACACCAGGAAGCCATCGCCAAATATTTTGCAGAAGATGATGCTTCTAAGGCAATTTGAGCATTGAGGGCTTGTGCCACTTCTTGCGACAATGATGTTCGCATTCTTACTAAATCTTTCATAAAATGATTTTTATTTATTTATTTACAAAAATACATTCTGTTTTAAATTAAAGTTCTACTTTGATAGCTTTTTTTTACAAAAATGCGTAATTTATAAGCAGTCTAATTTTAATTATGAATTGAGAATTAGGAATTAGGAATGGAACAGCCAAATTCAATGATAAATGAAAACAGCCAATACCTTTTTTCAAAAAAATGGTCTGTACCGTAGTTTACGGAGGTCTGACCATTTTTTTGAAAAATTATCAATACTCAAAAATAAAATTTTATTTTTTTATCCAAAAATTTTTTATTTTTACAAAAAAACACTTACAAATCTGTTTTTAATTTTTATAAAAAATATTGTATTTAAGCATTTTATACTAATTCCTTTCTCCTTTGTATTCCTTACACCTTTCCCCTTTCTACTTTCCCCTAAAAATATATGAATAATCAGAATATTGAGCAATACATTCAACAATTAATGGCATTGCAACAAAAAAATCAAAATGAACAAATCTCTAAAAAAGAATTGGAAGAAATCGCCCAAAGATTGGGTTTTGATATAAATGAAATCAACAAAGCAAAAGATAATTATGTAACCGCAGGAAATAATTATTTAAAATTTGGCAATTATGAAGATGCTTTAAAAGAATTTTCGCAAGCAAATATGCTTGATACACAAAACCCTGATATTTTATTTGCGATGGCATCTTGTCATAAAGGCATTTTTCAACAAAAAAAACAAAAAAAAGACAAAGAACAAGCCATTGAACACGCCAAAAAAGTCATCAAATTAGAACCAAATTACCAAAAAGCATACGCACTGATTTCTTCTTTTGAAGAAAATAATATTACAGTAAAAGAATTTAATAACCAATACAAAAAACATCAATCCAATGGAGGTGTTTTTGTGTATGGAATTGTCGCAGGCGTAGGTGTATTATTGGCAGTAATGGGATTTTTAACTTTTTCGCTCACAACAAAAATCAGTAGCAAATCTGCAACCCCAAAATTTGTTGAACCAAAAAGTATATCTGCTTCTCGCAATGTATCCATTGCACGCATTACAGGAGGAATTCACCAAGAAAAAAGCTACGTTTGGGCAATTTATTATACCCAAAGTTATGAAAATAACACCTACATTCGTTCTTACAAAGCTAAAATTATAGACGCAAAAACTAAAGAAACTAAGGAAATAGACCTTAAAAGTGGCGTTAATTTTATGCAAAGTATTTATGAACAAGGCGAAGTAAAAGATGGAAAAATTTATTTTTGTGTAAAAGATTTTTATGAAGTAAGAGATTTGAAAACAGGCGAAATCATAGAAACCAAAACAATTCTTGCTAATAAATTTCCACAACAACTCAAAGATGGCATTGCTGACATAGAAAACTATGCAGGCACAGAAAGCGGTTGGTTTATCATTACCACACGCAAAAACGACAAATATTATTATCGTTTGAAAGACAGCAAACTTTTTGCTGACAAAGAACGCAATAATAGCCAACTCAAAGAAATGAGCTACAAATGGTATTCTAATAATAATAAGGCAAATATTGAAACAGAATTTATGCTCACAGGCGAAAATACATCTCCTTTTTATACTTATGATTACCTCAAAAAAAGCGTTTCTGTAATGGATAAAAATAGTTGGGAAAATCTTAAAAATGGCAAAAATATATATTCAAGAACCAAAATTTCAGTAATAGAAGGCAGTTTTTTGGGTGGTGAAATGATTTATGGTGATGAAAAATACTTTTTTGGACGTTATCACAAAGAAGAAGCACAAGACAATGAAGTAGGCAAACCAACCAAAAATTATGTTTATTTTTGTGCTGATGCAAGTTCTGGAAAAGTATTATGGCAAAAATCTTTTGTAAATGAAACAAGTGTTGTGCTTGCTAATTTGGAGAATATTCACACCACAAAAGCCCAAATATTAGGTAATAAAATGTCATTTGTTACACAATATCTTTCAGTTGAAAATGCCCAAGCCTTTGGAATTTCAGTGCTTAATCTTCAAACAGGCGAGGTTTTGGTGAATTATGTAGAAAAAAGGTAAAAAATGTTAAGTTAATTTTTTTAAAATCATTCGCATATATTTGAATATTTGAATATAACTTTTTACTTTTGAAGTTTAAAAAATACAAAATAAAATTTTTATACCAAAAATACAAATATGTTTCTAAAAGAAATCGCATCTATCGCAGGTTTGCCTGGTCTTTACAAAATATACAAATCTACTTCAAGAAGCCTCATCGTGGAAACACTTGATGCCAAAAAACAAAAAATGTCAATAGGTTCTTCTCATCGTGTTTCGGTGTTGCAAGAAGTTTCTATTTATACCAGCGACAAAGACGGTTCTACATTGCTCAAAAATGTACTTCACGCCATTCACGCAAAATACAACGGTGTCCTTCCTGTAAAACCAAAATCTGAAAATGCAGAATTGTTAGACTTTTTGGGAAGTGTGTTGGAAAATTATGACACAAAACGTGTCTATGCGTCAGATGTAAAAAAATTGGTAACTTGGTATGGTATTTTGCTTGAAAATGCCCCAGAAGTGCTTACTCTACAAGTGGAAGAAGAAGCAAAAACAGAAGAAACAGAAGAAACAAAAACAGAAGAAACTGAAACAAAAGAAGAAGTTAAGTAGTCAGAAGAAAGGTGTCAGGGAAAAGTAGTCAGGAGTCAGGGAAAAGTAGTCAGGTATTAGGAGCGTCAGGGGAAAGTGTGAGGAAAAAACAAAAATTAATTTTTTTTAAATACAATTATGAAGGGCAAAATATTTTTTGTGGAAGATGATGTAGCTTTGGCAATGGTTACCAAAGATAGTTTGGAATTGGAAGATTACGAAGTACATCATTTTGAAAATGGTGAAATTGCTTGGCATAAGTTTCAAAAAGATACTTTTGATATTTGTGTACTTGATGTAATGTTGCCCAAACTTGATGGTTTTGATTTGGCTGAACGCATACGCAACAAAAATGCTGATATTCCTATTATTTTTCTTACTGCAAAATCTTTGCAAGAGGACAAAATTATTGGGCTAAAAATTGGTGCTGATGATTACATTACAAAACCTTATAATATGGAGGAATTTGTATTGAGATTGGATATTTTTTTGCGTAGAACTCGTCCCACAAAAATTGACCTCAAAGACCCTCAAATTTTTCCTCTGAACAAATACACGTTTGATTTTGATAATCTTACGCTACAATTTGAACAACAAGCCACCAAAACGCTTACTTTGAGAGAAGCAGAAGTTTTGAAATATTTTTGTGAAAATAAAAATATTATTCTTAGAAGGGAAGATATTTTGAAGAAAATTTGGGGAAAAGATGATTATTTTATGGGAAGAAGCCTTGACGTGTTTATCACACGCATTCGCAAATATCTTAAAGATGACCCTTCGCTCAAAATAGAAAATGTCCCAAGTGTAGGTTTTAAACTTATATTGGAATAATTTTTTTTTATATTTTGCAATACAATTTTAAGAAAAATGTTAAAAAAAAACGCCAAATAATAAAATATTATTTGGCGTTTTTTAATTATGAATTATAAATTATGAATGAAACCACAAAAGACAAATTAAGAATTACAAATAGGAAAAATGGCTGTTTCATTCACCATTCAACATTTACCATTCAACATTTATTTGTATTTTTTCGCATCTTCTGGGCTTAATACTTCTTCCAAAGCTACACGTTTGCCATCTTTGTATGCTGCAACGATAGGGCGATATTTTGGATTAGAACGCATATCAATTTGCAACAAGAATTTACGCAATTCATCAGCACCATTTACATCACTGAATACACCCATTACATAACGGTTAAAACCATCACCCACATTACCATCTTTTCTGAAATCAGGGTTTTTTTCGTTGGTAGCAACGTCTTTATCTTTGAAAGCACCAATTTGTACTACAAAATGTGTTCCTTCTGCAGGCACAGCACGAGTTCCGCCACTTTTTTCATTTTTTTCAGGTTTTTTGTTAGCAAGTTGAGCTTTTAGGTCTTCAATTTCTTTTTTGAGACGTTCTTCTTCGGTAGCACATTGTTGTTCAAGTTCTTTCACACGAGCAAGTTCGCCTTTGATAGATTGGGCTTCTTGTTCAGCTTTGATAGATTTTTCTTTGAAAGCAAGATATGCTTGCGGATTTTTAGTAAAATTTTTAAAATCGTCTTTTACGATTTTTTCAGCATCTTTTTTTGATTTTTTTTCTTCTTGTTGTTTGCGTTTTTCTTCTGCTTTTTGTTCTTTAGTTTTCTTTTGAGCAGTTGCAGGATTGATGCTTAATGCGAAGCAAATTGCGGTTATTAAAAAACCGTAGATAAAGGATTTGTTCATATCAATTATGAAAATTTTTGTGTCTAAAAAGAATGTTTTTTTTGGTTTGTTTTATTCTATTATTGTGCCAAAAATGTTTTTTTTGCTTTTTTTGCAAAACACAGAGAAATAAAATAAATAAATATAATAAAACTACAAATTCCTGCAAAAATTGTGCAAAAAAAGTTTAAAGTTCAAGGTTTAAAGTTCAAAGTTCAAAGTTTAAGGTTCAAAAAAACAAATGTGTCATTCTGAAAGAATCTGGCTGTTTTGTATTTGGCTGTTTCCTGATACCTTGTTCCTGTCTCCTGACAACTTAAAAAAGCTGTTTCATTTATCATTTACCATTCACCATTAAAAAAAAATGCCTTTCCTCCAATTCACACAATTAAAAAACAATATTTTTTTAGGTATTTGGGCAATAAACCACAATACTGAAAATTTAGATTTTTTTTTAGAAAAATTTTTTCTTTTTGAAAATGATAAAAAATATTTAGAAACCATTTCTAATTATGATGCAAAAATTCGTTGTTTGGCAAGTAGATTTTGTTTAAAATTATTATTAGAACAACTTTCTTTGCAATATGAGGGTATTTCTCACACAGAAAACAAAAAACCTTTTTTGAAAAATCTCCCAAATATCCAAATTTCTATTTCGCACAGCGAAGATTATTGTGGTGCTGTGGTTTCTTTTGATAAAAATATTGGTTTGGATTTAGAAAAAACACAAGAAAAAATCCAAAAAATTGCACCAAAATTTTTAAGTGAATTAGAAAAAAACACTTTTTTTTCAAAAAATATTTCAGAAAATACACCTTTTGACATTGATTTGCTCACACAAATTTGGTCAAGCAAAGAAGCAATGTATAAACTTTATGCTGAAAAAAAAATGACGTTCAAAAATGATATTTTGGTGCTGAATTTAGGAGAAAACGCAGGAAAAGGTCGTTTTTTTGACAAAATAAATAATATTTGGGTGGATTGTGATTTACATATTTTTAAATGGGAAAATACTTTTGTGGTAATCAGCAATGATGAATAATAAATGAAACAGCCAATAACATTTATCAATATATTGCAATTTGGGTTCTTAAATGTAATGAGAAATGCAGAAAAGTATTAAAAATCAAGCAAATTTTAAAAAAAATGCCTAAAAAATAAATTTTACAACAAAAAAAAAGGTCTGTACCGTAGCTTGCGGAGGTCTGACCTTTTTTTTATCTATTAAAATTTTTTGGTAAAAAATCTCAAAAAATATTGTCAGACCTTCATAAACTGTGGTACAGACAATATTTTTTGAGATTTCCGCAGTTCATAGAATGTAATAAAATATTTTTTAATGTTTTTATAAAATTTATTAAACAACCAACACTAAGAATTATAATAATTCAAAATCTGTTTATTGCTTTTTGAGTGGTTTTTTTCTTTTTAAAAAAAAATCACATTCATTTTTATTCTTCTGTTGATTTTATTTTATTCATTTTGCGGTTGTAGCTCCAAATAGTGAGTGTTATCAAAGGTTGTCCAACTGCGATTGGAATTATCAACAAAAGAACTTGTGGCAAAAATTGGAAAAGTGCTGAATTATTTACCAAAAATGCAGTCAATGCTGCAATAAAAGCGTGAGACATTCTGAAAATATGAATGAACAACCAATAATATTTGTTTTTTGGTTTTTGGATATAATGATAAAGGTCAAGCCCACAACAATACAAACCAATCGTGGAAAAAGAAAACAGTACAATCGCATAAAATAAATCTTTGGACAAATTCAAAACACCCAAAAATACAAATACAAAAGATGTTATCAACATTCCAATCGTTAGAATCCAATCCACAAGTTCAGGTTTTTGGTCTTTGTGAAGATTTTTGATGAATAAAATTCTGTATCCTGATGCTACTTGATAAAAACTAATAATAGCTATTGGCACAAAAATACGCAATTCAGGCTTAAAAATACCTGCATTTAGCCCCAAAGTAGTTGTTATGGTCATTGCCCAAAAGAATATTTTGCCTGCAAGTCGGTGAATATTTTGTCCTTTTTTTGAGGACATTGCTATTACACCGCTCAGAAGTGTAAGCCCTCCTGCAATGATGTGAATTGGTTTTAAGATTTCTAAAATAGTCATAATTTGATTGTTTTTAATATGTGGTTTCACATTTCACAGGCATAAATATTTGTGCTTTACCCAAAAATCACAAAAAAGATGTAATGTTTAATTTTATTGCTTTTTGAGTGCTTCTTCCCTATTTTTTTTAGCATCTTCAAAATCAGGGTTAAGTTTTAAGGCTTTGTCATAATCTGCGATGGCTTCTTTGTATTTGCCTAATTTATATTTTGAAAGCCCTCTATTGTTGTGAGCAAAAGGACTATTAGGGTTTAAAGTTATTGCCTTATCAAAATCTTCAATAGCTTCTTTGTATTTTTCCAAATTATATTTTGAACGTCCTCTATTATTGTATGTAGAAGCACCATTTGGGTTCAGTTTTATTTTTTTGTCAAAATCTGCAATAGCTTCTTTATGTTTGCCCAATTCAGCTTTTGAAACTCCACGACTGTCATACATATCTGCAAAATCAGGTTTGAGTTCTATGGTTTTGTCATAGTCTTTAATAGATTCTGCGTATTGACCTAATTTGTATTTGGAATATCCACGATTGCCATACGCTTCCACAAAATCAGGTTTGAGTGTTATTGCTTTATCATAATCGTTGATAGATTCTGCATACTTACCCAACTCAGATTTTGAAATAGCACGATAAAAATAAGCCTCCACATTATCAGAATCAAACAATAATGCTGTGCTATAACACATAATAGCTTCTTCATATTTACCCAATTTAGCTTTTGAAATTCCAAAATTATAATGAGCCTCTGTATAAATATAATCTGGTATCTTCTGCATTGGTTGATTATGAGGTTTGACAGCCAATGCTTCTTCATAATCAGCAATAGCTTCTTCGTGTTTATTCAATTTAGCTTTTGAAAGCCCACGATTATAATAAGCATAAGAATAATTTTCCATAAGTTCTGTGGCTTTGTCATAATCTGCGATGGCTTCTTCATATTTACCTAAATTATGCTTTAACATTCCACGATTATGATAAGCCAAAGGATAGTTGGGACTGATGGCTATTGCTTTATCAAAGTCTGCAATAGCTTCTTCGTATTTACCCAATTTAGATTTTGAATTTGCACGATTGGAATAAATACTTGAAACATTGGGGTCAATGATTGCTGCCTCGTTATAATCCAAAATTGATTCTTCATATTTTTTTAAAGCACCTTTTAAATTTCCACGATAAAAATAAGCTGCACCAAGATTTTTACATTTTTTTTCTATGGCTTTTGTAAAATATTCTATTTTGAGGGTTATGTCATTGGCTTTTGTGCCTTTTTCAAACCATTCATCACCTGTTTGTGCATTTATAGTTTGTATTGAACTAAAAAATAACAATATTAAAAATGTGGCAATACGCCCAAAAGACAAATTTTTTAGAGAAAAGATGTTGTTTTTCATGATTTAAAAAGGGAGTTTATGGTTTGGTAAGAAATGTGTATATTTTGACATTTCACAGGCATAAATACCTGTGTTTTCATTAAAAATTACAACAAAGAGGTATAATTTTTAAAATGTTCGTTTTTTATAGCTTTTTGAGTGCTTCTTTTCTCTTTTTTCTTGCATCTGCAAAATCTGGTTTAAGTTTTAGGGCTTTGTCATAATCTGCAATAGCTTCTTTGTATTTCCCCAATTTATATTTTGAAAATCCTCTATTATTATAAGCCAAAACAAAATCAGGATTAAGTATTATCGTTTTATCAAAATCTAAAATAGCTTCTTCGTATTTACCCAAATTAAATTTTGAAGTTCCACGATTATTGTAAGCATGTGCGTAATCTGATTTTAGTGCTATTGCTTTGTCATAGTCTGCAATAGCTTCTTCATATTTACCCAAATTAGATTTTGAAGTTCCACGATTGTTATAAGCTTCCACAAAATCAGGATTGAGTTTTATTGCTTTATCGTAGTCTGCAATAGCTTCTTTATATTTACCCAAATTATCTTTTGAATTTCCACGATTATGATAAACATCTGCATCATCAGGATTTAATGTTATTGCCTTATCAAAATCTGCAATAGCTTCTTCATATTTACCCAATTTACCTTTTAAAAGCCCACGATTGTTATAAGCAATAGCCTCATTGGGTTCAAGTGTTATTGCTTTGTCAAAATCTAAAATAGCTTCTTCATATTTACCTAATTTAGCTTTTAAAAATCCTCGATTCCTATAAGCAGGAGCGGAATTAGGTTTGAGCATTATTGCTTTGTCAAAATCTAAAATGGCTTCTTCATTTTTACCCAATTTATCTTTTAAAAGCCCACGATTGTAATAAGCGTTTGCGTTATTAGGATTAAGCATTATTGCTTTATCATAATCTGCAATCGCTTCTTTATGTTTTCCCAAATTGTTTTTTGAACTTCCACGATTATTATAAGCCTCTGCATCATCAGGATTAAGCATTATTGCTTTGTCAAAATCTAAAACAGCTTCTTCATATTTGCCTAATTTACCATTTGAAACGCCACGATTGTAATGAGCAAAAGTAAAATCTGGTTTAAGTTTTATAGCTTTGTCATAATCTGAAATAGCTTCTTTACTTTTGCCCAAATTATCTTTTGTAGTTCCACGAACATAATAAAGGTTAGCATTATTAGGGCTTAGTGTTATTATTTTATCAAAATCCAAAATAGCTTCTTCATATTTACCAAGTTGATTATTTGACATTGCACGATTACCATAATTTTTTATTTCATTAGGACTGAGGGTTATTGCTTTATCAAAATCTGGAATGGCTTCTTTATATTTCCCCAATTTATATTTTGAAAATCCTCTATTATTATAAGCCAAAACAAAATCAGGATTAAGTATTATCGTTTTATCAAAATCTAAAATAGCTTCTTCGTACTTGCCCAAATTAAATTTTGAAAACCCACGATTATTGTAAGCTAAATCATTGTCAGGGTTAATAGTTATTGCTTTGTCAAAGTCTAAAATTGCATCTTTATATTTACCCAAATTATCTTTTGAAAACCCACGATTATTGTAAGCCATATCAAAATTGGGGTTAAGTTTTATCGCTTCACCAAAATCCAAAATTGATTCTTCATATTTTTTTAAGCCATTTTTTGCATTTCCACGATAGAAATATGCCTCGTCAAGATTTTTACATTTTTTTTCTATGGCTTTTGTAAAATATTCTATTTTGAGGGTTATGTCATTGGCGTTTGTGCCTTTTTCAAACCATTCATCACCTGTTTGTGCATTTACAGTTTGCATTGAACTAAAAAATAACAATATTAAAAATGTGGCAATACGCCAAAAAGACAAATTTTTTAGAGAAAAGAGGTTGTTTTTCATGATTTAAAAAAAAGGTTTTTATGATTTGGTAATAAGAGGTTTGATGTTATTTCACACATTTAAAATACATTTTCTAAAAAAATCATTCCTGAAAATTTCAAAAAATCCTGGTTTTATACAATAATTTCTTATTTTTGTTAAAAATTTTTATCAAAAATCAGTTTATTTTTAAAATCACTTTTTAAAATTTTAGTATATGATGTTGCAAAAATACTTTTTTAAATTATTATTTTTAATTTGTAGCACATTTTTAGTATTATTTTCTTTTAATACAAAAACTTACGCACAAGTAGACACCGAATTTTGGTTTGTAGCTCCTGATGTAGTGAGTATTGCACAAGGACACGGTGATAGACCTATTTTTTTGCGTGTAGGCACATTCGCAAGTGCAACCACTGTAACCGTTAGCCAACCTGCAAATAGTGCTTTTACGCCCATTGTACGCAACATAAGTGCAAACAGCGTAGAAATGATAGATTTAACGAATTTTATTACTGATATAGAAAATCAACCTGTTGCACAAGTACAAAACAAAGGCATTTTGATAACTGCAACTAATCCTGTAAGTGCGTATTATGAAGTAATGGGAAAAGGAAGTCCAGCCAACAACCAAGATTTCCCTTTGAACCCTGAAATTTTTTCATTGAAAGGAAAAAATGCCTTAGGATTGGATTTTTATGTGCTTTCACAAGATTTTTGTTACAATGCTTTTGGTGGTTTGGAGTCTGCTGATATTGTCGCAACCGAAAATAACACAAACATTACATTTATTCCAAATACCGAACTTGTAGGCTCACCTTCTAATTATCAACCAGGCACAACTTATAATATTACGCTCAACAGAGGGCAAACTTTCGCCCTAAAACCTACCACAGGAAACGAGAATTTTTCTATGAAAGGCACACGAATTACTGCCAATAAACCTATTTCAGTTACGCTTTCAGATGATTCCATTCACCGCAACGGTTCTATGGATTTGATAGGCGACCAAACTTTTCCCATTGAAAAAACAGGCAAAGAATATATTGTGGTGCGTGGAATGGACAACGCCAACCAAGACAGAGCGTATATTTTGGCAACAGAAAACAACACCCAAATTAGCATCAATGGTACAAATATAGGCACTTTTAACGCTGGACAAACTTATAATTATGATAATCTTGTCAATCAATCTACCTACATTCAGGCAAATAAAAATGTCTATGTAATGCACCTCACAGGACATTTGGGTTTTAATAATGGCATAGAAAGTACATCTTCTATTATTCCACCTTTGGGTTGTTCAGGGACAAGTGCGGTAAATGTGGTTAGAAATACTGTAGATGATTTTACGCTTTTGGTGATGACAAAAGCAGGTAATCAAGGGAGTTTTTTGGTAAATGGTAATAATAGTTTGTTGGTTACAGGAGATTTTAGTTTTGTGCCTGGCACGAGTAATGGGTGGGTTTTTGCAAGAAAATCATTTTCTAATGGAACATTGCCCAATAATCAAATTATAACCATTACCAATAGTTCAGGAATATTTCATTTGGGAACTTTGTCCTCTTACAAAAATAGTGCTGGCAATGTAGTTGGCTCAAATTATGCGTATTTTTCGGATTTCGGACAATTTGCTATCAATCTTGGCGGAAATAAAACAATATGTGCAGGACAATCTGTAACACTTGATGCAGGTGCAGGTACAGGACGTACTTATCTTTGGTCAAATGGTGCAACCACCCAAACAATCAGCGTAAATACCGCAGGAAATTATAGCGTAACAGTTACACAAGGCACTTGCAATGCAACAGGTCAGGTAACTGTAACCGTCAATACAACCACCGTAAATTTAGGCGTGAATCGCACAATTTGTGCGGGACAATCTGTAACTTTGGACGCAGGAGGAGGCACAGGACGTACTTTTTTATGGTCAAATGGTGCAACTACCCAAACTATCAATGTAACCACAGCAGGCACTTATAGCGTAACTGTAACCCAAAATAATTGCCCTGCAACAAGCCAAGTACAAGTAACCGTTAATCCATTGCCTAATCCAACCATTATACAACTTTTGCCTGAATATTGCCCTCAAAATCCTAATATTCCATTTACAAGCACACTTTCAGGTGGAACTTTTACGATAAATGGCACACCAAATACTACATTTTCACCTACCACATTAGGAGCTGGAAATTATACGATTGTGTATAATTACACTGACCCAATTACAAGCTGTTCATTTAGCAGAACCCAAAATGTAAGAATTTTAGATGCTAATTCTGCGACTTGTTTTGTGGCTTTGCCTGTGGCTGATTTTTTCGTGCCTGATTTATTTTCGCCTAATCAAGACAGTAAAAACGATTTATTTGTGGTAAAAGGTGATTATATCAAAATCTTTGAAATGAAAATATATGACCGCTACGGAAATCTAATGTATGAAACAAACGATTTTCAACAAGCCAAAAATCAAGGTTGGAATGGCAAATCCAATGACAAAGAACAACCTACAGGCGTGTATTTTTGGGAAATAAAAGGCGAATATAACAATGGAAATGCCCTTAATTATAAAGGAAAAAATAAAGGAAGTGTGAAACTTGTGAGGTAGTTTATTTTTATAACTTTCCAAAAGTTTTGAACTTTTGGAAAGTTTATAAAATTCAAATATCAAAATTATTTTTTTGAATAATATCTTGAATAAAAGGTTTTAAATTTCGTTTGAGAAATAGGCTTTTTGAAATACAAGAAATCAAAGATTTATAAATTTCATCTGACAAAGTAGCCAAATGTTGGATTTCATTTTGATTTTGCAAAAAATCAAGTGTATTTTTTTTTGAAATATTATTTTGAAAAATAACAAAAGTATTTTTTTTAAAACTAAAATTTTTTTCAGTATTTGGATTACAAAAACCAACTTCAATGTCTTTTTCAAATACAAAAAAAGATAAATTGGATAAATTATCATTTACACAACCATGTTTTATTTTGTTGTCAGGAATAAATTTATCTTGTGAAGTGGTAAGCACCTGTAAAATACATAATTCCTCTTGAAGATTATCCAAAACAATCAACAACTTATCTTTTTTCTCTCCATTGTCAAATACATAATTTTCAACAAGAAGGATATTTTTAGGACTAAATAATTCAGTCATACTTTCAAATAAAATTATGCATTTAGTCCTTCCAATGCAGATTTAAAGATATATAATTTTAAAGAATCTTGCTGAATAAGGTCAGTGAATTGAATATTTACAGAAGATTTTTTACTATAAATTTCAAATAATTTTTTCAATTCATTTTCTTGTACTTTTTTGTGCCAAAGTGAATTTTCTTCGTGCAGAATATTGATGAGTTGTTTGGCTGATAAATTACCATATTTTTCAATAATTTGGTCAATAAGTGCCATTTCATAATCATTAAACTCACCATCATCAAAAGTTGAATTTGCCAAAATTAGATTTGTGTCATAATTATGTATTTTTTGTTTTTCTATTTTGATATAATCTTTCAAAAAAGATTGTTCTACTTTTTGGCTTTGTTCATAAATTTCATTGGCAACAGGTCCCATTTCCCAAACTTGATATGTGAGCCAAGTAAGAGGCGTTCCTGTTTCTTTCACAGCAGTTTCATCAATAATATAAAGCAATTTGAGTGCTTTTGTAACATTCAAATTTTGGATTTTTTTGGCTAAATAAACCAATAAATTTCCAATTTTTGTAATTTGAAGTGATGTTAGCATATTTTTTTAAAATTTTTACAAAATTACAAATTTTTAATTGTAATTAAAAAATATTTTTTAAAGCAATTTTTTTATCCCTAATATTTCCTATTCAACATAGCTTTTTGATAAAAATTTATAAGGCTTTTTGCTAATGTTTCGTGTTGATTGTACCAATAATCATCAAACAAAACAATGTAATCATAAAAATACCTTCCACGTATCATTATTTCAACAAAATGCTCTGAAATATTACAGATAGTTTTAGGATTTTGATTTTTTGTTTGTGATAAATATTCAGGTGTTATTTTTGTGGAAATTTCTTCAATAGAGATTTTTTCAAAAATATCACTCAAAATATATGTACTAAATTCATTTATTAAATTTTGTGTATTTTTTTCTAATGATAAATTTATAGCTATTTGTTGCAAAAATAATAATTCCCTTTTTTGATAATAAAAAGCATCATTATCATTAAATTTTAAAGGAGAATTTTCAACAAGAAAATCACAAAGATTTGGCAAACTAACACCATTTATGATGACAGGCATAGCCAAATCCTCCAAATTACAACCATCATAAATTACACTTGAAAAATAATAAGTATTGCATTTTTCTTTGCCTTTTTGTATTATTTTTTGACCTTTTTTATATGAAATTTGGGTATTTTCGCTTGCATTGGTGGGCAATGGATTTGTGAGCCAAATATTTGTTTCAAGAGGGTGTTTCTGAATATAATTTTCTGTGAAAATAGCCCAAGAAAGCATAATTTCATCATCATCTGTCATCACTGTTATACAATCTTTATGCACAAAAATCTTTTCCAAATAAACCCCTTCCTTTAATATTTCTTTTAATTTTTTGAGTGTTTTTGGTGGATTTTCTTGGGTGTGGATAGGAAGTCCATACACATAAAAACCTAAAAATTGTTTTAGCGTTTCTACATTTCCACACAATAATTTCCAATTTTTTTGAAAAAAATCCAATATAGATTCAGCTTCAAATTCTTTTATAAATCTGTGATTTGATGTGTAAGCACTTCTATAAGCGAAGTAAATTTTCATTTTGTAGTTGTTTTTTGGTGGAATAATTTAATTTTTGGGTGGGTTGTCTAACAATTTTTGTGGTTCTCTGACAATTTAATAATGTAACACACACTTTTAGTGTGTGAAATCATAGTTAAATGAGGCTTTGACAAAGACACACACTAAAAGTGTGTGCTACAAAATATCGTTTTTTTATTTTTCCACAAAAATTGTCAGACAACCATTTTTGTAAAACATACTTTTATGTTGTATTCCCAGCAATATAACCATTCTTTCGCAAGAAACAGCCAGATTCCTACGGAATGACACAATTTTTTTTTTCTTTTCTACAAAAATTATCAAAAAAACCTTGTTTCTGTAAAATTTCCATTACAGTTTTTTTTTGAAATATTATTTTTTTTACAAGTTCAAAAAATCAGATATAAATCTTGTGTCATTCTGAAAGAATCTGGCTGTTTTTCTGATAGGAACAGCCAAACAGCCAGATTCTTTCAGAATGACACCCCAAATTATCATATAAATTAAAAAAACAAGTAAAAATCAATAT
>JAAFIN010000104.1 GCA_013297825.1 Cytophagales bacterium | reverse complement strand
CCAAAATCAATAAACAAGGTTTTTCCAATTTTTGTACATATTGAATTAAAAGATTTATTCTTTCCTCTGTGGTCATCGTTGGCTCAAACTTCAAGTCCTCAAAACTTGTTGCCAAACGCAAAAGTGCGTCAGCAATGCCCAAGCCAGCATACAAATTAGCTAAATTAGAATATTTACATTCGTAAGTTTCCCAATATTTTGCTGCAAAGGAAGTTTTGCCCATTCCACCCTGTCCATTGACCAACACCAATAAATTATTACCCTTGAAAAGATTATCATGAACTTCTTTCAAATCTTTTTCTCTGCCTATAAAATAAGGTGGATAAAAGGGTTTAGAAGTGATATAATTACCTGTTGTGCCTACACTGTTGATGAGTAAGTGGAGGGCATTATTAATATTAGCAAATAAAATCGCATTACCAGCTATGGTTTGATTTTCTATGTCTGTTGCTTTTGTTCTGTCGTAATTGTAGAAAGAATTTTTAATTTTCTCTAAAATATCTGCAACGCCAAATTGTGCTTTTTCTTTTAAAATTTCTTTTAAATTTTTACGAAAATCATCCAAATTGTCTTCTATAGCAATTTTCAATTCTTTGATAGAATTTATTAAACTTTGTGTAGGTTGTATTAAAATTGATTTTTTTTTAATAGTATTTACACTTATTTTACTATCAATATCAACCCATTTCATTCGGTTATATTGCTCATAAACAAGTTTTTTATCTATTTTTTCCAAAATTTCGACAATACCTAAATGTTTTTTGTCTTTAAGAATTTTAGTTAATTCTTCTTTGAAGATTTCAATGTTGGTATTTTTTGTGTCCATAATACTTTTTGATAAAATAAGAATTAAAATTGTTAAATAAAGCGTTTTTGATTATTTTCCAATAGAATTGATTAAACTTTTAGTTTCTTGAACACAAGCAGCAGCCATCATTTGTATTGCCATAATACCTCTACTATCCAAATCTACCCATTTTATGCGATTATATTGGTCATAATGCAGTTTTTTATCAATTTCTTCTAAAATTTCTATAATGCCCAAGTGTTGTTTTTTTGCTAAAATAGCTAACAAATGTGCTTTAAATGCTTCAATATCTAATACATTTCCAGCATTGTTGTTAGTTGGTGTTTGTTGCATATTTGTATTTTTTTGTGAATTATCACTCCCAAAATAATTATTATTATTTGTGATATTTACAGTATTATTATCTCCATTTACAGGAGCAACAATATTGTTGTTTCCATTTACATTTGTTTCATCATTTTTCACATTATGTTGTGTGTTATTTATTGGTTCAGAAAAATAGATTTCCTCAGGAATAATAATTTCAAAATCAAAATCATCAATCAAAACCAGCATTTTCATTTTCCACCCATTAAGTGTAAAATTATTAGGTTGATTTTTAGTTTCTTCTTTTAATTGGTTAAATGTACTTTTTAAATGTGAAGGAATTTTGTCGTAATGATTTTTCATTAATTCCAACAGTTTAGGAATTTCTAACATTTCTGCATTATTGATGCGGTCTTTTAGGGGTTGGTTCATGTGGTTTGGTTTTTGGGTAAATTGATTTGGGGAAGAATTTATTTGAGTTTCATTTTTTATATCTTTTTCTGTTTTTAAATTTTTTAAAAAATCTCGGATTATTTGTTGTGAATTTAGTCTTTCATAACTTAGTTCAGTTGCAATAGGATTGCCATATAAGTATAATTCGTCTAAATGTAATAATTTAGTTAAAACAGAAATATCCACAATTTTATTCCTATTGAGATTTAAATAAGTTAGATTTGTTAGATTTTTTAAAACAGAAATATCTTCAATTTGATTATTATTAAGACTCAAATAAGTTAAATTTGTTAAATCTTTTAAAACAGAAATATCTGTTATTTGATTAGAATCAATATACAATGATGTTAAATTTGTTAAATCTTTTAAAACAGAAATATCTGTTATTTGATTAGAATCAATATATAATGATGTTAAATTCGTTAAATCTTTTAAAAAAGATATGTCTTTGATTTGATTAGAATCCATACTCAACAAAGTTAAATTTGTCAGATTTGATAATTTTGAAAAATCACGTGTTTTATTATCAGAAAAAGATAAGTTGGTTAATTTTTTTAGGTTTGTTAAATAATCAATGTTCCTTATTGAATTATGGTCAATATCTAAAGTTTCCAAATTTACTAAGTGTTCCAAATATGAAATATTTTCAATTTCATTAAGAGTTAAATTAAGTTTAGATAGATTTACCAATGATTTAAGAGGCTCTATATTTGAAATCAAATTGTCATTAACTTCTAAAATCTTTAAATTTCTTAAATTTGATAAAGGAGAAAGGTCTTCTATTTTATTGTATTCAAGAGAAAGGTATTTCAATGAAGGAAATGAAATATTATAAATTTCTGTAATAAAAAAATTTCGTAATCTTCTAATACTCACTTCTTTATTAAAAAAAGAAATATCTTTTAATCCCAAAAATGATAGATTTAAACCAATTACTTCTGATTTTGAGTTTAATGAATAACATCTTTTGCTGGGAATATATGTATGAAGATTATTTTCTTCTTGTAGAGAAATATCCAAATAATTCTCCAATTCAATAATCTGTTGTGGTTTATTATCCATAATTTGTAGTTTTTTTTATAAGAATTTTTCAAAACAAATTTACACGATTTTCAACAAAATTTCAAATAATTTTTACAAATAAATTTATTAACTAATTTTTTAGTTATTCATTAAAAAAAAGTTATACTTTTTGAAATAACACATTATTTTTATATTTTTGTTTGATATTTTTGTGAAAATTTACAATTTTTATTAAAAAAAACTCCTTTAACCTTTAACAAATAAAATTCTCCTTTGGGTTTTAGGGGCTTTCTTTCAATTATGCACGACAAAATACTCCAAGAATTTAGAAATAAAATTGATGCCATTGATAATAATTTGCTTTTGTTACTCAATGAACGTATGCAAATTGTTAAAAAAATTGGTGATTTGAAAAAACAAAACCAAACCGCTATTTATAGACCTGAACGTGAAAAACAGATTTTAGCACGCCTGTCTGAACAAAATTCACAAACCGAAGGACTGCTAAATGACCTTGCGATTGATGCGATTTTTATGGAAATATTTGCAGCAAGTCGTAATTTGGAATTGCCTGAAAGAGTGTCTTATTTAGGCCCAGAGGGCAGTTTTACGCACCAAGCTGCAGAAAGTAAATTTGGTTTTATGAGTGATTATATTCCCTTAAAAAGCATCAGAGATGTTTTTCAAAGTGTAAATACTGAAAGGGTGCGTTTTGGAATTGTGCCAATAGAAAACAATCAAGAGGGTTTTGTAGATGAAACCATTGATTTGCTTGATGAAATGGACGTGCAGATTGTTGCTGAAATTATTATGCCTATTCACCATACATTTGTGAGTAAATGCGAAAAATTAAGTGACATTAAATATATTTATTCTAAAGATATTGCGTTTAAGCAATGCAGAAATTTTTTAGCTAATTATTTCAAAGATAGTTCAGCAGAATTTATCTCTGTGGAATCCACATCTAAAGCAAGTAAAATTGCGTCAGAAGAAGAAAATAGCGGTGCAATCTGTGCCAATGTCGCAGCAAAATTATTTAAAGTACCTATTTTATTTGAAAATATAGAAGATAACCCCAACAATAAAACACGTTTTTATGTATTGGCTAAAAACTTTCAAAATAATATTTCAGGCGAAGACAAAACCATTTTAATTGCTAAATTGGCAAATAAAGCAGGAAGTTTAGCGAATTTTTTGCAAGATTTTAATGAGTTTCAGGTAAATATGACCAAAATAGAAAGTCGCCCAAGTAGAAATAACGAACAATTTAATTCGTGGTTTTATATAGAAATTGAAGGACACCAACAAGAAACACACCTGCAAAATATCATTGCACGCCACCAATCACAACTTAAAGTATTGGGAAGCATTGTAAAATGGTAAATGATAAATGGTGAATGGTGAATGAATACATAAATGCTTCTTTTTACTTAAAAAAAAATCTATGTGTTTTTAAGTTTTAAGCCACAAATGAATTTCATAAAAATCTTCGCCTTCTAATCCATTTTCGCTAATTTTATCAGGATTTCCATAATAAATACGAACTTTGTAAATTCCATTTTCAAGTTCAATTCTTTTGGCATCAGGAAAATAATCTGTAAAACCCAAAACAACTATTTTTTCTGATACAACTTCCAAATCACATTCATTTATTTTTTCAAAAGTGTTTTTTTGGTCTAATAAAAATGCAGGTGCTTCATCAAAAATTTTTATGGTTACAAGGACATTTACAGTGGTGGCTGTTACAATAGCAACCACACCTTTCATTGTTGCCAAACGCATTTTTGCGGTTTCTTTTGTCCATTTATTACCAAAATCTCTTTTTGCTTTTTCATCTTGAAGATAAAATTGAAAATGGTTGGCAAAAAGCTCTAATTTTATTTCTTGTATTTCCATTTTTTTTGAGATTAAAATAATTTTTAAAAACAATTTACACAAAAAAATCATAAAATCATAATTCTTGATAAATTGAAAACCAAAAATTAAAACGTAAAAATCAACTAAATTTTCAACTATTATATTATTTTGGTATTTTTGTGAAAAATTTATAAAAAACTAAAAATATGGGAACATACTTAGCTGTAAGCATTTGGAAATCGGTTTCAGTTTCTAAAAATAATGCAAAAGACTATAATTTTACAGGAAAAGAATTAGGAAAATTTTTAAATGAAGAAATTGATTTTCCGATTGACATTTTTGAATGTAAAGAAGATGATGATAATTTTATTTTTGAACTTACACAAGAAGTTATACAAAAAGAATTATTGCATTTTTTACAAAAATTTTATAATGTTTATTTTAATTACAAAGATTATTACATAAAAGAAATAATAAATCCTTTTAAAACAACAGAACCAAATAAATGGGCTGAACTCATTGAAAATAATGAAATAGATGAGATAATGCCTGAATCACGAAGTTACGAAATCGGAAAGAAAATTTTTCTTGATGTTGATGTTTGGCGTATTACTTTAGAAGGAAAAGTCAGCGTAGAAGAAATGGATAGGCATTTGCAACTTTTTGAATATGCTTTACAAAAAGCATTTTCAAAATTTAAAATTGCTAAAATGCTTAATGTAGAACTTGTATAAATACCAAAAAATATTTTTAAAAATATTAATAATGGAATGTGTAAATTTTAATGTGGATATGTTTGGCTTTTCACAGGCATAAATGCCTGTGCTTTACATAAAAATAAAAAAAGAAATCCGTGAAAATCTGTGTTAATCCGTAAAATCCGTGTTCCAAACTCGCCATTTTATTTTTCACTCATTCCCAATTAAACCTTATAGGTTTTAACCTCCACAAAAAATAATAAAATCTTAACAAAAACTTTTGGAAAATTTCAAACCCTCCAAAAGTTGAAAAACATATAAAAAACTTTTAATGAAAAAAACGCTTATTACCGCAGCACTTCCTTATGCCAATGGAGGCATACACATAGGACATTTGGCTGGCGTATATATCCCTGCTGACATTTATGCACGCTATTTGCGTCTGAAAGGCGAAAATGTGCTTTTTGTGTGTGGTTCTGACGAACACGGTGTGCCTGTTACCATTCGTGCAGAAAAAGAAAAAATTACCGTTCAACAAGTTGTAGATAAATATCATCATATCATTGACCAAAGTTTTAAAGATTTTGGGATAAGTTTTGATGTGTATTCTCGCACCTCAAAACCTATTCATTACGAAACTTCACAAGATTTTTTTAAAAAATTAGAAAAAAATGGGAAACTTTCAATAGAAAATTCCAAACAATATTTTGATACAATAAAAAATCAGTTTTTAGCAGATAAATATGTAGCAGGAACTTGTCCAAATTGTAGCAATCCCAACGCTTATGGCGACCAATGCGAAAAATGTGGCTCTACAATTAGTCCTGACGAACTTATCAATCCACGTTCTGCTTTTAATGATAGTCCGCTTGAATTAAAAGAAACCAAACATTGGTATTTGCCATTAGATAAATACGAAAATTGGTTAAAAAAATGGATTTTGGAAGGACACAAAGATGATTGGAAAAATAATGTACTCGGTCAATGTAAATCTTGGATTGAACAAGGGCTTAGACCTCGTGCTATTACGAGAGATTTGGAGTGGGGTGTGCCTGTTCCTGCGGAAGATGCAGACGGAAAAGTGCTTTATGTGTGGTTTGACGCACCTATTGGCTACATTTCCGCAACCAAAGATTATTTTTTGCAAAAAGATAAAAACGATACAACATTTAATAATAATCTTACTTGGGAAAGTTATTGGAAAGACAAAGAAAATACACGCCTTTTGCATTTTATTGGAAAAGATAATATCGTATTTCATTGTATTATTTTTCCTGTAATGCTTGAAATGTACGAAGATTATATTTTGCCTGAAAATGTCCCTGCAAATGAATTTTTGAACCTTGAAGGTGATAAAATTTCAACTTCTCGCAACTGGGCGGTTTGGCTTGATGAATATGTAAAGGATTTTCCAGACCAACAAGACACGCTTCGCTATGTGCTTACTGCCAATATGCCTGAACAAAAAGACAATGATTTTACTTGGAAAGAATTTCAAACACGCAACAACAGCGAACTTTTGGGAACTTTGGGTAATTTTGTAAATCGTGCATTGGTTTTGACCGAAAAATATTTTGAAAATATCGTTCCTGAAAAATATAATTTGTCTGAATTAGATACACAAATGATTTCAGATATTCAAAAAGTTATTCCAAAAATTTCGGAAAGTTTGGATAAATTCAGATTTAGGGAGGCTTTGGATTTTTATATGGAAATTGCACGCATCAGTAACAAATATCTACAAGATTCAGCTCCTTGGACTTTGGCTAAAAATTGGGAAGAAAACAAAGAAAAAATTGCAACTACATTGTATCTTTCATTGCAGATTGTTGCAAATCTAAAAATATTAGGCGAACCATTTTTGCCTTCTACAAGCCAAAAAATCAGCCAAATGTTAAATGATAACGGTTTTACAAATTGGTCAAAAGCTGGAAATTTTGATATTATTCCACAAAATCACACATTGGGAAAAGCATTTTTGATTTTTCAAAAAATAGAAGATAAAGCGGTTGAAACGCAATTAGAAAAACTTATCCAGGCAAAAAAAGACAACGAACTTGCGAATTTTAAACCTGATACGATTAAGGAAAATATTGGTTTTGAGGATTTTATGAAAATTGATTTGCGTATTGCGACCATTACACACGCAGAAAAAGCCCAAAAATCCAAAAAATTGCTAAAACTTACCCTTGATACAGGCGTAGATACTCGTACTGTAATGAGTGGTATTGCAGAATATTATTCGCCAGAAGAAATTATCGGAAAACAGGTTACACTTGTGGCTAATCTTGCACCCAAAAACATCAATAATGTAGAATCGCAAGGTATGATTTTGATGGCAAAAGATGCAAATGGCAAACTTTATTTTGTTTCACCTACTGATGTAGTGAGAAATGGGGCGGAGGTGCGATAGAAACATTTTTAAAAAAAGTGGTCTGTACCGTAGTTTACGGAGGTCTGACCTCTTTTTTTAAAAACTTAAACACAAATTAAAATAAAAAATGAAGGAAATACCATTACCAAAATCGTGGATTTTTAGCGATATAAAAGGCATAAGAGAAAAAGATTATTCAGCAACTTATTATCATTTTGAATATGACAAATTGCCTGTTATACCTAATCATATAGAATTAGATGATAAATTTGGTTGGTTAGAGCCATTTCCCCAATATTTTACAGAAGAACAGTGGGGGAAAATATATAATTTTGGGGGAAAACTTGAAGTCTTGCAAGAAGAAGCAAAACAAAAAGGTTTATCAATTCCTCAAAGTTTTATAAATTTTATGAGTAAAAGTAATTTGATTAAAAAAATAAGGTCAAACACTTCTTGTGTTTTTGATTTGAGTGATTACATAGAAGAAATCCCAAATACAAATGGGATTTATTTTCTCAAATTTTTATCAGATTCTCAATTTTGTTGTCATTGGTATTTATGTTTAGATAAAGAAGGACATTATTTTATTGGGAATTCTCACAAACATTATAGAAGTAAGAGCGAATACAATGAAGATTATGGAGATGAATACAAAGACTACATTGGGAAGTTTTGTTCATATACTTTCAATGAATTTATCTATCGTTTTTGGATAGAAAATGAAATTTGGTATAAAATAGTATGGGAAAAAATAGGCATTGAAAACCTAAATGAAATGGAAAAACAATATGTGCAACATTATTTGAACAATTAAAAAAAACTATAAAAGTGGTCAGAACATTTTTTAAAAAGTGGTCTGCACCGTAGTTTACGAAGGTCTGACCACTTTTTAAAAAATTATAAATCTCATTTTTAGCTTGTCATTCTTTCAGAATGAAAAAGACTTTTTAAAAAATCTTACTACCAAGAACACTAAAAAATTCCCCCTTTGGTAGTTAGGGGCTGAATTATGAAAATCCTACGCAAAATATTATACTTCTTACTATTTTTATTCATATTTCTTTCTATTTTACCATATTTTCTTTGGTTAAATATCAAAGAAAAAAGAGATGATAAAGTGCTTTACAAAAACAGTGTTTTTATGCGTGTAGATGGCGTAGAATTGCATTATCGTGTGTTTTTACCCATAAAAAATGAAGAAAAAAACCAAAAAGATACCATAAAAACAGCACAAAAAGGCGTTTTAATGATTCACGGTTTTTCAGGAAGTACATATTCTTGGCAAAAAAATGTAGATTCATTAACCAAAAAAGGGCTTTTGGTCGTGTTGGTAGATTTACCTGCATTTGGTTTTAGTGATAAATCAACCACGATTTCACACGCTAATAGTTATAAATCCAAATTATTATGGAAATTATTAGAAAATATCCAAAATAATCAAAAAAATGCAGTTACCAAATGGCATTTTGTAGGACATTCTATGGGAGCAGGCACAGCCCTCGCAATGGCACACCAAAATCCACAACAAACAGACAAAATAGTGCTTGTAGGCGGTGCGTATTCAGGAAAAATGCAATCAGGTTGGTTCGGTTATGTGTTGGCTTATCCGCCTTTGGTGCGTTGGGTGGAGGTTTTAGCTACTAATTATGCGTATAACCCTGCGTATTTTGAAAAACTATTAAAAGGTGCATACAGCCAAAATCCAAACGAAAAAGACATACAAGGTTATTATTCGCCTTTTGAACAAGAAAAAAATATCACAAGAGCAATTTTGGCAATGGCTCGCAATAGTGCAGACAGTATAAGTATGGATTTTTCTGCATTACAAGACCGCATTACGCTTATTTGGGGCGAAAATGACAAATGGGTTCCTATAAAAAATGCAGAAAATTTTATAAAAAAATACCCAAAATCAACCTTAAAAATCATTAAAAACGCAGGACATTGTCCAATGGAAACACACAACAATGAATTTAATGGATTATTAGGAAAATTATTTTTTTAATAAAAAATGTATTCTCCTGATACCTTACAACTTTCTACTTTCCCCTGACACCTTTCCCCTGACACCTTTCTACTTTCCCCTGATACCTTACTTTCCCCTTACACCTTTCTACTTTATGAACATCACCCAAAATATCCAAGAAATATACACAGACCAATATCTTGACCCAAATATTGCACAATGGCGACAAATAGGTGCAAAACAAAAAGCAAAAAATATTTTGGATATTATTAAGTTAGTAGATAAGTCTAATGAAATTCAAAATATTTTGGAAGTTGGGGCTGGTGATGGGGCAATATTAGCAGAACTTTCCAAACAAAATTTCGCTAAAAATTATCAAGCAGTTGAAATATCACAAAGTGGTATTGAAGCTATACAAAAAAGAAATATTCCACAACTCCAAAAAATCACAAAATTTGATGGATATGTACTACCTTTTGAGGACAAAAGTTTTGATTTAATCATTCTTTCACACGTGTTGGAACACGTAGAACACGAAAGAATTTTATTGCGTGAAATTAAGCGTGTTGCCAAATATTGTATTATAGAAGTACCACGTGAGTACCGTTATGGTGTAAATTTTAAGCTAAAACATTTTTTGGATTATGGACATATCAATATGTATACACCAAGTAGTTTTTGTTTTTTATTAGGCACAGAAAATTTTTTAGTCAAAAAAATGCTTTGTCGTTTGTATAATTTAGAAACTTACATTTTTCCCCAAAAAACTTTTTTTCAAAAAACCAAAGCATATTTGGCATATTGTGCTAAATATGTATTAAGTAATACGCCTTTTGCATCTTTTAACCAAAAATATGTCAATACAATTACGGTTTTTTGTGAAAGTAAGTAGTAAGGGGAAAGGTGTCAGGAAAAAGGTGTCAGGAATCAGGAAAAAGGTGTCAGGAATCAGGAAAAAGGTGTCAGGAATCAGGAAAAAGGTGTCAGGAATCAGAGAAAAAGTGTCAGAAATCAGATGTCAAAAAAAGGTGTCAAGAATCAGGAATTAAACCTTGAACTTGAACCTTGAACTTTAAACCTTGAACTTTAAACCTTGAACTTTTGAACCTTGAACTTTTGAACCTTGAACTTTTGAACCTTGAACTTTAAACCTTGAACTTTAAACCTTGAACTTTTGAACCTTGAACTTTTGAACCTTGAACTTTAAACCTTGAACTTTTGAACCTTGAACTTTTGAACCTTGAACTTTAAACCTTGAACCTTTGAACCTTGAACTTTTGAACCTTTAAACCTTGAACCTTTGAACTTTATTGAACTTCTTGGTGCAATCTGCTCCCTTATTTGTGTATGGCTCAACACACAAGGCAAACCGCAAGCGTGGTATTGGGCAATCGTGGGCGGAGTGTTGTATGCGTGGATATTTTGGGAAGCAAAATTATACGGAAATTTCTTGGTGCAAATTATTTTTTGTGGATTGAGTGTGTATGGTTTTTGGGAATGGCATTTTAATAAAAAAATTATTGAAAATAATTCAAAAAATAATACTGAAAATAATATTGAAAATGCTTCAACATACAAATATTTCCCTCAAAAACATTATTTTTTATTATTTTTAATCAATGCGATATTACTTTTAATATTGTATGTAACTTTTATTTATTTATTTAAAATAGAAAATAATTTTATAACAATGTTAGATATTATGAGCAGTGTGGGAAGTGTTGTTGCACAATATTTATTAGCAAAAAAATATCTTGAAAATTGGTTTTTTTGGATAGTGGTTAATGTTTTGGTCATTATTATAATGGTATTTTCAGTACTTTATATCACAGCTTTTTTGTATTTTTTATTTTTAATATTAGCCATTTATGGTTATTTTACTTGGAAAAATGATATTTTGGATAAAAAAGTATAAAAACCAATTTTATAAAAATAAAATCGTGGATAATTCATAATTATTCACATTATTTTCTTTTAAACATTTTTTTTTGTAATTTTGAGGGAAAATATTTTGCGTTTTTTTTTATTAAAAATTTTTATATAAAAATGCTAAAATATTGAACTATATATATTTTTGATATATTTTCAGTAAAAACTTTTAATCATTAAACCTTTTTCCTTTAAAATTTCTAACTTTAATTTGTTATTTTTCATACCAAATTAAATAAATATACAAAACGCCATGTTTGATTCACTCATTAACAAAATAAACAAAGCAGTAAGCAATATTACAGGTAAAAATCGCATTACTGAAATCAATGTTGCTGCAACCATCAAAGACATAAGACGTGCCTTAGTAGAGGCTGACGTGAATTATAAAGTAGCCAAAGACGTAACTGACCGCATCAAAGACGAAGCAATGGACAGAAAAATCCTCATCAACGTAAAACCTGGTGAGCTAATGGTTAAAATTGTACACGACGAGCTTACAGTGCTTATGGGCGGTTTGCCTTCTGACATTAATCTTTCAGGCAATCCAACCGTTATTTTAATGTCAGGGTTACAAGGCTCAGGAAAAACTACTTTTTCTGCAAAACTTGCAAATTATCTTAAAAAACAAGGTAAAAATGTACTTCTTTCTGCTTGCGACGTGTATCGTCCTGCTGCGGTAGAACAATTAAAAGTGCTTGGTGAGCAAATTGGTGTGGAAGTATATGCTGAACTTGACAACAAAAATCCTGTTCAAATCGCTCAAAATGCACTTGCACACGCAAAAGCCAACAATAAAAATGTCCTTATCGTGGATACTGCTGGACGTTTGGCGGTTGATGAGGAAATGATGAACGAAATAGAAAACATCAAAAAAGCACTTAATCCACAAGAAACGCTTTTTGTGGTGGATTCAATGACAGGTCAAGATGCAGTAAATACTGCAAAGGCTTTCAATGACAGGCTTAATTTTGATGGTGTGGTACTCTCTAAATTGGACGGTGATACACGTGGCGGTGCTGCACTTTCTATCCGTGCTGTGGTGGATAAACCTATCAAATTCCTTAGTATGGGCGAAAAACTTGACGCTCATAATATGGACGTGTTTCACCCTGAACGTATGGCAGGTAGGATTTTGAATATGGGGGACGTGGTTAATCTTGTGAAACGTATGGAAGATGCATACGATGAAGAAGAAAATAAACGCATTTCTGCCCAAATTCGCAAAAATCAATTTAACTTTAATGATTTTATATCCCAATTACAACAAATCAAACGTATGGGTAACATAAAAGACATTATGGCTATGATTCCAGGTATGGCAGGTATGGTAAAAGATATGAACCTTGATGATGTTTCTTTTACACCTATTGAGGCAATGATTCAATCAATGACCCCAAAAGAAAGAGAACACCCTGACGTGATAGATATGAGTCGCAAAAAACGCATTGCAAAAGGTAGTGGCGTAGAATTGGACAAAGTAAATAATCTTTTGAAACGTTTTCAGGAAATGAAAAAAATGATGAAAGAGATGAATAAACAACAAGCATCAGGTAAAATGAAGTTTTGGTAAGAAAAAAAGTTTAAGGTTTAAGGTTCAAAGTTTAATTTATAAGTAGTGTTCAATAAATATTAATTTGTCGGTTGTCTAAACCTATAAGGTTTTTAAAACCTTATAGGTTTAAACGAAAATAAATGATAATGTCAGACATTTTAACGTTTATTGAACGCTAGTTACACTTTTAAAAACTCTTGAAGGATTTAAAACCCTCTAAGAGTTGAACACAAAAATTAAAAACCTTGAACTTTAAACCTTAAACCTTAAACTTTTTTAAACCTTTTAAAAAAAACCTTAAACTAAAAAATGAATATTTTACATATACCCACAGGTCAATTTACGCCTTTGGTTGATTTTAAAGAGGGAAATATGCTCATAGAAGGAGATTCTTATCCTGAAGATGCACCAGCTTTTTATCAGCCATTGATAGATTGGTGTAAGCAATATGCACAAAGCAGTTATGTAAAAAATAAACAAAAACAGACTGTTTTTACATTTAAGTCCAATTATTATAATTCGTCTTCACGTCCTTTTTTGTTGGAAATTGTGCAGATATTGAATAGATTGTGTAGCATAGGGCATTTTGTAGAAATTATTTGGTATTATGACCCCAATGATGAAATAGAAGAAGATGACATCAATTTCAAAATGTTGTTGGAAAATTTTGAGGCTTCTGTTATTTACATAAAATTGTAATTTTTGAAATAAAAAAAATTGAAATAAAATTTTTGAAATAAGACCGTTTAAAATTATACGCTAAAAAATGTTTTTTTGGATAGTTGTTTCTATTGTTGGTATTTTGGCTATGTTTTTCAGTTTTGGTGTCAAACTTGGATTACAGGCAAGCAAAGCATCTGAGACTTTGTTTCAAAGTTTGGAAGATACTTATGAGGATTATGTGCGTGATTATCTCAACGATAGAATTGTAGCACAAGACAAATGGGATTTGGGGGAAGAAGAATTTAGAAATAATGTAAAAAAAATACTTTATCCTCACATAGAAGCCATATTTGGACACATCAACGCTACACAACTTTCAGGCATAAAAATAAATTTTAAAGCAAAATATTTTGGAAATCTTGTGCAGATTGCAGAAAGTTTTTATCATAAAAGATACACCACAAATACTATTTTGGGTGAAAATGATTTTAGAAAATTGCTTCTAGCACTTCATAGTGCCTTAGAAGCTGATATTACACAAAAAATCCTAAAACTTAAAGGAGGGATTTTATAATGGTGAATGGTAAATGGTGAATGGTAAATGAAACAGCCTTTTTTAATGGTAAATGATAAATGGTAAATGAAACAACCAACAACATTTTACTTGGCTTTTTGAACCTTAAACTTTGAACCTTAAACCTTAAACTTTGAACTTTTATGGCTTGCAAATCATGCGGTGTGGGCGGTTGTGGCACACCAAAAAATATAAATATTGACCCAGAAAATGCTTCTTCACAAGAAAGCAAACCTTCTACATACAGTTGTAGCAACGAAGGAGGCTGTGGTTGTAATAAATTAAATTCTTACGATTGGTTGATGGATATGGATATTCCAACCGAGAAAAAATTTCCTTTTGTAGAAATTAAATTTCGCAATGGTCGTAAAGAATTTGCCCAAAATAACCTAAATCTTGAACTTATTACAGGGCAATATATCATAATGGATATGCCCCAAACAGGAGGTTATGATATTGGGACGGTTTCATTGCAAGGCGAACTTGTACGCCTCCAAATGCTGAAAAAAAAGGTAAAAATAGACAGTGTTTTGTTCAAAATATTGCGTGTAGCTACCGAAAAAGAATTGGAAAAAGCCTCACAGGTGCAATCACGCAATATGAGTGCATTATTTCGTGCAAGACAAATTATCAAAGAATTAAACCTCAATATGAAACTCTCTGATGTAGAATTTCAGGCAGATGGCACAAGAGTTCTTTTTTATTATTCTTCGGAAGACAGAGTTGATTTTAGGGAATTGATAAAAATATTAGCACTTGAATTTAGGGCAAGAATTGAAATGAAACAAATCAGCACACGACAAGAAGCTGCACGCATAGGCGGTGTGGGTGTTTGTGGGCGTGAATTGTGTTGTAGTACGTGGCTTACAGATTTCAAAAATGTAGTCAATACCGCAGCACGTTATCAAAATCTTGCTATCAATTCCAACAAACTTGCTGGACAATGTGGAAGGCTAAAATGTTGCCTTAATTACGAATTGGACACCTACATAGAAACCCTAAAAGATATTCCAAAAGTAGAAATCTTAAAAACTCAAAAAGGCATTGCAAAACTTTATAAAACTGATATTTTCCGCAAAATTATGTGGTTTGGTTTCAATGAAGAACGTTGGATTGCGGTTTCTGTGGAACGTGTGATGGAAATTATGGCAATGAATATGGACGATATTTTTCCTGCCAATCTGCTTGAAAATGAAGTAGAAGCAAAACAAAATGCGTCTTCTAATATCCTTGCAAGAGTGGAAAGACAAGAAAAAAGACAAAAAAGAGAGTTTTTTAAAGAAAAATTTGATAAAGGGCAGAAAAAAGAAAAAAGAGAACAGGCAAAAGCAGAAAGAAACCAACAACCTCGCCCAAAAATGAAAAATGAAACAACCGAAAATCCATTGAAAAATGAAAGAAATCCAAATGATAAAGTCCAAAACGATAAAAATTTCCCAAATAAAAACCAAAACAATCAAAATCAAAACGACAAAAAAACAACCGAAAAAATATATGACAGAAAAGATAAAATTATGTTTGATATGCCAATTCCTGATTTTGATGAATTGAAAAGACAAAAAGAAAATAACGAAAAAACAACCGAAAAACCTAAACACGAAAATCAAAACAAACCCAAACACGAAAATCAAAACAAAAACCAAGATAAACCAAAACACGAAAATCAACAGCAAAACAAACAGAAAAACGAAAATCCAAATCAAAGACAAGACAAACCAAAACACGAAAACCAAAACCAACAACAAAATCAACAGAAAAAAACAGAAAAACCTCAACATCAAAACGAAAAAACGCACACACCACCCAAAACATTTAACCTGCCAAAATTACCTGATTTTACAGAACTTCCTTCTGAAAAACAAAAAAATCAACAAAAAAAAAAACAAAAACACCACCCAAATCAACAAAATAAAAACCAAGAAAAACAACAGCAAAACCAAGAAAATCAAAGCAACCAAAAACACCCACCACGCCAAAATATTTAAAATAATTTTTGTAACAA
>JAAFIN010000103.1 GCA_013297825.1 Cytophagales bacterium | reverse complement strand
TCAAAGTTACTCGTGTTACATCTAATATTCTTAATACTTCTTTACTTTTCATAACACAAAAATAAATACATTTTTTGTATAAAAAAAATATATATTTATATTTTTTTATAGCTATTTACGTACTATACGGTAGTTTTCAAAAACTATAACACTTTTTTGAGATTTGAAGGCAAAAAGAAAACTGAAAATTCACAAACTTCATCTATTATTTTTTTAGAAATATTTGGAGAAAGTGAAATTTTTAATTTGGAAGAACACCAAAATTTTCGTCTTGATGAAGGTCATTTGGTTGCTTTTGAGGAAAGTATAATTTTTAAAGATGATTTCAACCTCAAACAACTCAAAACTTCTATTTTGAGTGATGCAGATTTTGTGCTTTTGGCAGGAAAAGGCAAGATTTTCATACAATCACGCAAATATATTGCTGAAAAAAAATCGTATTTTTAGATGGTTTGGCTTCGCTTTAAACTTGAAGTGGATATTCTTTTTTACATACTTGGAATAGTGGGGTTCGCCAGGTCTTAGTTTGGGTTTTGGGTCTTCGTTTTTTTTCTTGCCCAGCAGTTCATCTGCTTGGGCTTTCCAATAGTCTGAGGCTTTCATAAAGAATTAGAAATTAAGAATGGGGAATTAGGAATGGAAAATTGCTTTGCAAAATGACTGTTTTTTATGAAAAAAACAGCCAGATTCTTTCAGAATGATAATTTACAAAACAAAATTAAATTTGTTGAATAATATTTTGTTTTGGGTTAAAGAGCTTGTCAAACCATTCTGCTTTTTGGATTGGGTCAGATATTTCTTGTATAATTTTCATTGCAAGCTCCATTTTTTGCTGTTGGAGAGTTTCCTGTTCCACACTTTGAAGGCTTTTGTGGGTGTCTATTTGGCGTTGTTTTACTTCTTCTTGTTGAAGTTTGTTATTGAAACAGTCCAAGCTTTCGCCATAACCCAAAAAAGCATCTACCAATACCGCAGGTGTGCGAAGTGTGTATTTTTCTACACTTAATATTACGCCATTCACACGATAAGATTTACCATTTGGAACAGTGTAAGTGCTTCCTACTTGGCGGTTTTTGCGAAGATGAAACTCTTTTATCTTCTCAAAATTAACATATTCCACAGGAAATATAAAATCTATGGCTTTGGCAGGTTAAATTTAACTAAAAAGCAAAAAAATAGAAATAATTTATCTCCTTAATTCACAAAGCCAAATTTAAGAATGTTTTTTGAGAAATACAAGAGGGAAAATGTTAAAATTTGAGGTTTTTATAAAAATAAAGTTTGCATAATATTTCTAAAAAAAACCACTCAAAAAATTCTTTTGAGTGTTTTTTTTTAATTCAATTTATTTTGTTGTTGTTGTTCTTGAACAAGTTTTGTTTCAAAAATTTCTAAAAACTTATCTACTTGGTCTTTATCTTCTGAATAATAAAGATTTGAATTTCCCCTGTCAGTATCTTCCCAAAACTTCGGTTTTGCTTGTCTAATACCATTACACACATTATTAAGCGAAATTCGGAGTGCATCCCTGTCCATATATTGGTGGTCGCCTACAATGTCCTGTACGATATTTTCAGCCAAAAGATATTGTCCAACTTTCAAATAATACAACGCCAAAGAAATTTGTAATGTACGCAAACCGCCTCTAAATTGCCTTCCACGCACCGAAACATCTTCGTAATTGTCAGAAAGGTTATCTATTTTTAAGAAATATTGCAAAACTTTATTCTGAATATCAATATCCAAATCGTTTTTGTCCAATTCAATCAAAAGCCTTTTAAATTCCCACGTGAAAGCATCAACCAAAAACGCAAAAGATGGTTCTTCTCTGCTGTGGCGATATATTTCATTCACATAAATATTCAGATAAAAACAACTTTGTTCTATAAAAAGTCGGTCTTTTGCCCCTATAATATGCAAAATAAAACCGCTATAATGGAAAATTGCATTATACAGATTGCGAGGTTCTTTGTTTTTCAATCCGTGTTTTATCCCAAAACGCACCAACGTATTAAAACGCACCAACACACTATCCACCAAACTCCTATCATTGCTCAAAATCGCAGTACGCCCACATTCCGAAAGTTCATAAGCACACAAAGACGCAAGGTCAAAATCTTGGTTTTCAATGAGTTGCTGATACGCATTTCCTAACAAACGAAATCCTTTTTGTTCATAAAAAATATGGTGTTCTTCCATATCAGGAAATTGTCCTGTCATTGTTTTGAAAGAAACATCAGAACCAATAGAATTTGATATTTTAAAAAAATCTGGGCTATGTTTTAACAAGTGCATTTTTACCTCGCTAAAAGTTCTGATGGCTAATCCAACTTTATTGATAATATCGCCTTTTGGTTCTTTGAATGATACATATTCCAAAAGATTATCAAGTTGGTTTAATGGCTCAAATAAATCATATTGTGCTTGTGCAATGGCTTTATTATCATTCAAAAGACCAAATTCTGACATATCTCTTAGATTATAAATATATGTAAGATTATTGGTAGATATTTTGCGAATAACATTGCTGGTTTTGGTGTAACGCAAGATATAAAGCACATAAGGCACGCCCAAAAGTAAGGTAATAGGCAATAAAAAATATGTATTAAGCACCATACTACTTCTATACATTGTGCCAGAAGTTTCGTTATAAAGTTGCAAATACATATTTTGGGTAGCACCTATGATAATAAGCCACACATACAAAAGACTTATTTTGTCGTTGGTGTAAAGGTCAATCAATTTGGGCGTACTTTGTGAAGCAACCGAAATAACGATAATAAGCGTTCCCAGCACCAAACCCAACAAACTTAACCACGCTTCAGGTGCAAAATCAATGATTTTGATTTCTTTGCCATTCGCACCTATTTTGTAAAGATGTTCAAAGTATGGTTTAAAAGATGGCTCTTCCAAAATAAATCTGAATAACATATCCCCCAGAAATATTCCTAATAACACAAAACACAACATAAACCAAGATTGGTAACGTCTAAATATTTGTGCGTATTTGAGGGAATAATACAAAAATGGATTTCTCATATATGTTTTTTTGGAGATAAAGCAATTTTTTTATGCAGTGCAAAACCTTGAAGATTTTTAAAACCTTGAAGGTTTGAAAATATAATAATTCAGTCAGGTATTTTTTTTATTTTAAAAAATGCCTTTCAAAGTTACAAACAAAAAAGAATTTCAAAAAAAATTATTAGAAATTATTATAAAAAAAAAAAATTTAGTAAAAAGTAGTCAGGAATCAGGTGTCAGTAAAAATACATAAATAATCCTAAAAGTTTATTTTTATTAAAAAATTACTTTCTCCTAAACTAATACCTGACACCTGATTACTTTCTCCTGATACCTGATTACTTTCCCCTAAACATACTTTTTCCAAAAGATTTTCCAACATTTTGGGATTTCCATTTGTAAAAAAATGATAAATAGGTTGTTGATTTTCTGTATTTTCCCAATGATTTTCCACCAAAATTTTTTTGGTTTGGCGTGCAACTGCGTGTGCAGGGTTTTGAATTTCTACATTTTTAGGAGATTTTTCGCTAATAATTTTTTCAATAATTTCCTGCAAAAAAGGGTAATGCGTGCAACCCAATACAAGTTGGTCAATATTTTGTTCAAACATTGGCACAAGATATTTTTCTAATAATAATTGCGTTTCAAACGTGTGAATTTGGTCTTGTTCCACGATTTCCACCAAACCCTGCCCAACTTGTGCGATAATTTCTACATTTTGGGCATATTTTTCTTTGGTTTTTTTATAAAGATTTCCTTTCAGCGTGTTTTCTGTGGCTAAAATTCCTATTTTCCCTGTTTTGGTGTGCAAAGATGCAGGTTTGATAGCTGGTTCAATAGCGACAAAAGGCACATCATAACTTGCCCTAAGCACATCAATACACGCAGAAGTGGCAGTATTGCAAGCAACAACTATCATTTTACAATTTTTTGATAATAAAAAATCAACAATTTTTTTACAAAAATTTTCTATTTCTGCAATGGATTTTTCACCATAAGGACAATTAGCACTATCTGCAAAATACATCAGATTTTCGTGAGGCAATAATTTTGCAATTTCTCGCCAAACAGAAAGCCCGCCAAGTCCTGAGTCAAAAATTCCTATAAATTGTTGTTGTTTTTGCATTATTTTAAAATGACTTTTTTAAAAAAATTCACAAAAAAACACCACAAAAAACAAGCCTAAATATCTGCGTTTTTTGTGGTATTTTTTATTTTCATAAAAAAAAATTGTATTTTAATCTTTTATTTTAGCAGTTTTGTACTTTCCCCTTACTACTTTCTCCTGATACCTTTTTCCTTACAACTTCAATATTCCTGTAACCCAAAAAGTAGTATTTTCCCAACCTGCTGTGCCTGGTGATACATCAGCACCACCTGCATTACTATTCATTGGATAAAGGTTTGTATTATTGGTAATATTTTTTACATTAAGATTTAATTGAAAATTTTTAGTAAAATCATATCCAAAACCTGTGTTTATAACCAGTCCTCCATTTGCTTTGTCGCCTGATGGTGAATACCATTTGCTGTAATATATCATATTAGTTGCAAAATGGAATTTTTCTGTGAATTTTGACATAAAATTCAATCTTGTAACCGCCTCAGGAAAAGCCTTATGATGCAATGAACTATCAGCACTTGATGCAAGATACATACTTGAACCGCTTTGAGCAAGGCTGTTTTGTTCTTTGGTTGCGGTAATAATTCTTACAATGCTTTGTGTAACTTGGATAGTAAATTTTGGATGTGTGTAAGAAAGCCCCATTTCTGCCCCAGCTTGCGAAAAACTACCAGGCGTATTTTTGAAATGCCAATATCCATTCCAATCACCAGGCACATCTGTACCAATATTTACCATAGGAAAACCATTTGGGTCTTTGTAAATAACACCTACATCTATTACGTTTTGAATATCACTATAAAAAAATGTTCCATTAAAAGAAAATTTATCTGAAAATTTAATATTAGAAGCAAATTCCAAATTTGTAATGCGTTCTGGCTGAATAGAATTGATGTTTTTTTCATTTCCTAATTGTGGATTTGAAGGATTAAGCGGAATACCAGCACCTTCCACTTGGCTATAATTGGTTGCCCTCAAAAAACCATCATTGCGATAACCTCCAGAATAATGCAAACCTACTGCTCCCCTAAAACCTGATTGGGCAGAAAGGCGAAAAAACATTTTTTCATTTGGGGTATAAATTGCTCCACCTCTGAATGAAATGCTGTTGCCCCAAAAAGGGTGATTGTCAAAACGAACCGCCCCAAAAATATCTACTTGTTTATTGATGCTATAAAAATTTTCTGCAAAAATACTCCACATTTGGATATTTTTTTGGTAGGACATAGTAAGTTTGTCATTGGCAGTCAAAGCATCAAAAGTGCCTATTTTATTGGCAATAAAATTATTGCCATCACTATTTTTTTTACCCATTTCAAACATTCTCGCCTCAAAACCTATTGCCAAACGATTATTTGGGATAAGCTCATTTATATTAAAAATGGATTTAAAACCATAACGATTTTCTCCTGTTCCACCCATATTCACGCCTGAAAGCGAAGAAAGAAAATAATTATCTTGTGTTGCGGTTATTGTACTGCGGTTGGTAATATGTTCTGTGATTTTGAAATTATACCCCAAACCCACCGAAAGAATATCTTGCTCAAATACTTCCCTATCTCTATAAAAATTATACAAATCACGTTTTTGGGTAGATTTCAAAATATCCAATGTAAAATTTTTGTATTCTAATTGGCTTATAAGCGAAAAATTATTTGTTCTACGCAAACGGTGTCCCATATCTGCTACTTTTCCACCATTTATACCTTGATTACCTTGTTCTGCTATCCAGCCCTCTCTACGCATTTCTTGCCCATAATAATCTATTCCTGTGATATTGGTGTAAGATTTTAAACCTTTGATATTGAGCGAAAAAGAAAGACTTGCACTAAAAAAATTGTCTTTTCCAACAGAAGTGCTTAATGTACTACTTCCTGTGGTTTCTGAACGTCCATTTTTAGTAACAATATTGATAACCCCAAGCAATGCACCTTGTCCCAAAGTTACAGAACCAGGCCCTCTGATGACCTCTACACGTTCTATGTAATCCATATTAGGCGAATTAAGCAAAGCGTCAGGAGGGCCCCAAAAAAATTCAGTATTAAGGCTGTTTCCATTCATCAAAAAAAGCACTTTTGAATTATTGTCAGGTGCCAAACCACGAAAACCGCTTATAAGGTCGTCTTGGTCTTCCACCGCAAAATAACCAGGCACAAAAAGCATCAAAGCCTCTGATAATGTTCTTGCACCACTATATTTGAGTTGTTGGGCAGTGATAACTGTGATAGAGGCAGGTTGTTTGTTAGCATCTGATACCACATTAGAGGCAATGCTAATTTCTTTGGTTTCTTCAGGTCTAAATCTTAAAATTTCTTGTGTTTCAGGTTTAAAAAAACCGCTTGTATCTTCTTGTGCGTGTATTTGATACATATTTTTGTTGAAAAAAACACAACAAAAAATAGGCAAGATTAAATTAAAAAAGACAAAGGATTTTAGGTAAAAAACAAAAGATTGGTGTTGTATAAATGGTAAAGTTTTTTTCATCTTATATTAAGGAATTGTTTTTTTTGAACGCATTTTTTTTAATTTTATTAAGAAAATGCAATTTTTTAATGTTTTTTTTACATAAGTTTTGGTAAAATTATAAATTAAAAATCTTTATTCAAATAAAATACCAAAAAAATGCACTTAAATTCTGTTTTTTTTGAAAAATAGTGATATTATTTTTTTAAGGCGTGAGTAAAAAATAAAATTTGTTTAAATCAAAATTTATTCGTTTCTTGTTTTCACAAATAAAAAATTTACTTTTATTTGAAAACCAGCGTGAATACCGAAAAACGTAAGAGTAGGTTTATGACTTTTTTATTATTTTTATGAAAAAAAACTTTATTTTTATTGCTTTTTTAATATTTTTTTTAGTGATATGGCAAAATGCAACTTTTGCACAATCAAAAAACAAACAAACTAATGAAATTACAATCCTATTTGCTTACACCAAAAAAACAGCTTTAGAAATAGGAGGTGGTGCCAAAACAATCCAAGAACAAGCAGATTATGGCATCAAACAACTTAATGAATGTCTTACCAATAGCAAAATTGGATACACAGCAGTCGCAATTCCTGAATTGGTGGAAGTAGATTTGTCAGAAAATATTAAAGATGAACACGCTGAATTAGCAGAATTGCGAAAAGTGAATGGCAAATATAACCGAGTTCATCAAATTCGCAGAGAAAAACAAGCTGACATTGTTTGTTTGATATTCGCAGGCGGAAAACAAAAAGATGAAATGATGGGCATTGCAGACTTAAATGGTGATATGATGGTTTGTCATTTTGGAATATTTGATGGAACATATATTTTTCCACACGAATTTGGGCATAATTTGGGAGCAGAACATCACCCAAACGACAAGAATGGTGGAGATAATGATTATCTGATTAAATTTAGAGGCGAGCTTTATAGAACTGTTAGTAACAATGGAGGTGTAGCAATTCCTTATTATGCAGAAGATAGAACCATAGAATATGAGTTCAAATATCAAGATAAAAATGCTAATTGGAAAAAAGAAAAAAAAATGGTTAAATTGGGGGATAAAAACTATAACAGTGTGCCTGGTATGCGTATTCAAGCAAAAAAAACCGCTCAACTTGGAGAAAATTTACCACCTGTCAAAAAAAATCCAAATGCTTACACAGCTCGCCTCGTAAATGCTTCCAATGAACCAATGCCTGAAGGTGCAAAAGATGCTTTTAAAGTGGTTGATTTTACTTACAATCCCAAAACCAAAATGTACACCTTTACTTATAATGCCTCTTTGGTGTATGCGAATATTCCAAGAGATTACCAAATATATCTTGTTGATAAGTCAGGGAAAACCAAACCACAAATCGTGGCAGATGGTGGAATAAATCAAGGATTTCCTGATGTGTTGAAAGGTAAATTGGAAAGTTTTCCTATAAAATCAGGTGATAAACTCCAACTTAGATGTTGTGGTTCAGATAATGAAAAAGCTAAAGTAGTAAGCGAAATCACCGTAAAATAAAAAAAGCCTCTACAAAATTAAATTTTGTAGAGGCTTTTTTTATTAACTTTTTGTTGTATGTTAAGCATTTCCAAACACGATATTTTTGTTATGTTTTTATAAAAAAAGATAGTTTTTTTGTGAAAAAATATCATAAAACATTTTTTTTAGTAATGTAAATAAAATGTTAATGATTATTTTAAAAAATATTTTAAAAATTATAAAAAATAAAAACAAAAATTTTATGAAAAAATTATCCTGTATCGCATTGATTGCAATGTGTTTTTTGACAAAAATATTTCCTCAAAATACTGAAAAAGCACTTTTTACGAAAAATAGTTATTCAAAAGAAATTTCTTTTTTTCGTACTGACACCACACATGGCTCACAATCTACGGTAATAGAATATGCTGATTTTTTGGTGGTAATAGAATTACCTATCATCAATGAAGGTGGTGGAAAAAGCACCAATCTCACAGAGGATATTCCAAAAGCGAAAGATTTTTTGCATTTTATCAAAAAACATTACAACAACAAACCTGTCAAATATGTGTTAAGTTCGCATTGGCATTTGCATAGTTTGTCAGGAATTACGCCATTTTTTGAGCAAGGAGCTACATTATTAACTGCAAAAACGAACTGGGAATATAGCATCAAAAATGGTCTTTTTGGCAACAATGACATTTCTAAATACAAAAAACAAGTCATTGAAATCACAAAAGACACCACCATTTTACAAAAAACAAACAATCCTATTCAAGTTCTTTTTCTTGATGAAACCTATACCAACAAGCCTACAAAAGATTATTTGTTCTTTTTTATGCCAAAAAACAAAACAATGCACGCTTCGTGTATGTGTGCTATGAGTGATATTGATTTTAATGTACGCAAAGACTTTATTTATTCAGACAGAGTGAGTGATTTGTCAAAAGCAATTCAAACACGCAACCTTTCAGTAGAAAATCTAATAAAACTCACATCAGAATTTGACAAAGAGAAAAAAATCTACAAAAATCCTACATTTACCAAAGATTATTTTGCTAAGTTTGTAGAAAAAGGCAAACCTATGTCATCTGTTGTAAAAGAATTTAGTGCATACAACCTTTCTTTTTTAGTATCTAAAAAAGACAGCATTTTAAATCATTTGACCACCAAAAAAATATCTGCACAAGTTATCAATTCAACGGTCTATGATTGTATCAAACAAAAAAAATATGAGCAAGCGGTGCAGTGGTCGCAAATTCTGAATTTGTATCACGCAGGCGAAGTGAATTTTATGGATACAATGGGCGAAGCGTACTATTATGCAGGAAATACGACAATGGCACAACATTATCACAATCTTATTTTTGCCTTAAAACCCACACATAAAGGCGGAATAGAAACTTGGGCAAAAAACAAAGAAAATGCTCAAAAGTAAATTAGATTTTAGATAACAAAAAAAGTATTTAGTTGATTTTAAAACCCTTGAAAAAATTTAACTAAGCATAACCTAATATATAACCTTGCTTATGTTTTCCGTAAAATTATGTTAAATTCATTTTATTAAACGCAAATACATTTTATAAAAAAAATGCAATCTAATTTTGAATTTAGCACAAAAAAGCACCCACTTTTTAGTGTAAATTTTTTCCAAAGAATTTATTTTTTCTAATAAATTTTGATACCCAAAAACCAAATCAAAATCTTCCATAAATAAGGCTTGTCTTTGGTGATATTGAATATTTTTGGCTAAAAAATAGTGTTCTTCTTCAGTTTTATTTAACAAAAATGCTTTTTTACACACTTCTAAGGTACTTTGGAGGTGTGGATTTTTTTTTTGCGTATAAAAAGCGGTGCTGTGTGATTTTTTTAAAATCCTTTTTAAAGTGGTAATATTATCTTGATAAAAATACAAAAAATTTCTGCTTGAACGCACCCAAAAATCAAAATCCTCATAACTCAAATTCTCATCATAACCACCAAGCGAAACCAAAAGCGATTTTCGCATCATCATAGTAGGCGTACAAACAAAATATTTTTCTAAAATATGTTTATAAATATCTCCAAAAGGGATTTTTTGGGTAGTTTTTTGTGAAAAAATATCTGTAAAATTATTTGAAGGAAAATCATTCTTTGAGAAATTTTCAATGGGAAAATGCGGTTTCAAAAATTGCCCTTTTTCATTGATAAGCATTGCATTGCTGAATATTACGCCATATTCTTCTCCAAGATTTTCAAATATTTTTACTTGCGAACTCACACGATTATCCAGTAAAACATCATCAGTTGCAAAATCAATAATATATTTTCCTGTTGTTTTTCCTAATAAAATATTGAAGGATTTACAATTTCCTAAATTTTGTGTATTTTTTTCAAAAAAAACAGTTCTTTTAAAATGTTTAGGTAAAGTTTGGTGATAAAGTGGAATTTCTTTCAAAAATTTTTCTATGATTTCCACACTTTTATCGCTACTAAAATCATCTATTATCAAAATTTCTATTTCCTCAAAATCTTGATAATAAACACTTTCTAATGCTTTTTTAATAAAATCTTGGTGATTATAACACAAACACAATACAGAAACCATATTTTTTAATGGTAAATGGTGAATGGTAAATGAAACAGCCATTTTCTAATGATAAATGGTAAAATAAACTTACTAAATGCAATAAAAAAGCCTCAAAAACTTAGTTTTTGAGGCTTTTTTATATCTTACTTATCAAAACTATTTGATAATTTCAGTTACTTGACCAGCACCGATTGTACGACCACCTTCACGGATAGCGAAGCGAAGACCTTTTTCAAGTGCTACTGCGTTGATAAGTTTAACAGTTACGCTAATATTATCACCAGGCATAACCATTTCCACTTTTTCAGGGAGCATAATTTCGCCAGTAACGTCAGTTGTACGCATATAGAATTGAGGGCGGTATTTGTTAAAGAATGGTGTATGACGACCACCTTCTTCTTTTGACAATACGTATACCTCAGCTTTAAATTCAGTATGAGGTTTTACAGTACCTGGTTTGCAAATAACCATACCACGACGGATGGCAGTTTTTTCAATACCACGCAACAAAAGACCTACGTTATCACCAGCTTCACCTCTGTCAAGGATTTTGCGGAACATTTCCACACCTGTAACAGTAGATTTAAGGTTTTCAGCACCCATACCCAAGATTTCAACAGGGTCATTAGAGTTGATTACACCTCTTTCAATACGACCAGTTGCAACAGTACCACGACCAGTGATAGTGAATACGTCCTCAACAGGCATTAAGAAATCTTTATCAACAGCACGAACAGGAATTGGAATGTAGCTATCAACAGCAGCCATCAATTCTTCTACTTTCTCTACCCATTTTGGCTCACCATTCAAAGCACCCAAAGCAGAACCTTGAATAACAGGAATATCATCACCAGGGAATTTGTAGAAAGTAAGCAATTCACGCAAATCCATTTCAACAAGCTCAAGAAGCTCAGGGTCATCAACCAAGTCAACTTTATTCATAAACACAACCATTGCAGGTACACCTACTTGGCGAGCCAAAAGGATATGTTCACGAGTTTGAGGCATTGCACCGTCAGTAGCAGCTACTACAAGGATAGCACCGTCCATTTGAGCAGCACCAGTTACCATGTTTTTTACATAGTCAGCGTGACCAGGGCAATCTACGTGAGCGTAGTGGCGATTGGTTGTAGCGTATTCTACGTGAGTTGTATTGATAGTAATACCACGTTCTTTTTCTTCAGGAGCGTTGTCAATTTGTGAAAAATCTCTTTTTTCAGCCAAACCTTTTTCTGATAAAACTTTTGTAATAGCAGCAGTAAGGGTGGTTTTACCATGGTCAACGTGTCCAATTGTACCAACATTCACGTGTGGTTTTGAACGGTCAAAATTTTCTTTTGCCATTTTTGAAAATCCTCTAAAATTATTTGGGTTATTGAAATATAGGAATAAAAAAAAATGATTTCCTTATATCCTACATATAAAAAATAGAGCTAACAATGGGAATTGAACCCACGACCTCTTCCTTACCAAGGAAGTGCTCTACCCCTGAGCTATGTCAGCTTGTCTTTTTGGATATAATAAAATCAAGAGCGGAAGACGAGGCTCGAACCCGCGACCTACAGCTTGGAAGGCTGTCGCTCTACCTACTGAGCTACTTCCGCTAATAAATATCACTCGCTTTCGCTTATAATATAGTGGGGACAGGTAGATTCGAACTACCGTAGGCGTACGCCAGCAGATTTACAGTCTGCCCCATTTGGCCACTCTGGTATATCCCCATTTATTTATTGTTTTGATGCTGTTTTATTCGGTTATTTTATTTAGCTATCAAAAGTGAGTGCAAAATTACAGACTTTTTTTTAATTTCCAAATTTTTTTTCAAAAAAAATACATTTTTTTTTTATTTTTTTAAAAAAATCACTCTTTTTTGTGTTTTATTTATTATTTTATCAATAATTATTAAAAAATAAACAAAAAAGTGCAAAAATCAATTTTTGCACTTTTTTGTTTTTTGTATTAAAAGGTATTTTGTATTTCCTGACACCTGATTATTGACACCTGATTATCTTTTACGCTTGTTTCACAAATTGTGCATTTACAATCAATTTTACATCATCACCCACCAATAATCCACCTGTTTCTGTCAATGCTGACCAAGCAAGACCAAAATCTTTGCGGTTGATTTTACCTGTAATTTCAAAACCTGCTTTTATTTGATTATATGGGTCTTTTGCCACGCCACCAAATTCTACATTAAGTTCTACGCTTTTTGTAACATCTTTAATCGTCAAATCGCCTTTAAGAATATAATTATCACCTGATTTTTTTTCAAAACCTGTTGCCACAAAATTTAATTTTGGATAAGTAGCCACACCAAAAAAATCATCTGACTTCAAATGTCCATCACGTTGGGCATTGTTGGTGCTTATACTATCAATATTTGCAAAAAAAGATGCTTTTGCATCAGAAAAATCGTCTTTTTCAGTTTCAATTTCCCCCCCAAATTCATTGAAAGAACCTGTTACTGTTGAAATTACCAAATGTTTGATTTTAAATTGTACTTCTGAATGTGAAGGGTCAATAAGCCATTTTGCCATAGTTTTAATTTTTTTGAGTTTAAAAAAATATATAAATTTTAATGTTTTAACTTTTAATGTTTTAACTTTCAATGTTGTAACATTTAATTTTTATAAAAAGTTTTATTTTTTCAAAAAAAATTAAAAAAAAATCAAAAAACTTATTTTTTGGAAATGAAAATAATAAATTTTAGTTTTGTATAATTTTAAATCTTTTATTATTTTTAATAAATTCACATACAAATCATGCAAAAAATATCATTTTTGGTTGTATTATTCATACAAATCACTTTTTTTGGTGCTTCTTCATTTGCCCAAAATTTTAAAAAAATAGGTGTAAGCGTAAAACCTGAAAAAAATTGGAAAAATAGTAGTACACCTGCTGATGAAACTGACACAAAATTTCGCCTCGTTGCAGAAGGTAAAACTGCTATGATGGAGGTTTATAATTTTGGGAAAGTGAGCGGTGAGCAGGCTTCTATGAAAACTATAGAAATTTTGAAAGACCGAAAACACAAACCAGAAGAATTTGAGCAAGCAAAACAACGCAAGGAAAAAATCGGAAAAATTGATTTTGTGGTTTTTGAAAATGTTGCAAAAACGTTTATGGATACCCAAAATAAAACTTTGGTACAATGGTGGTCTTTGTATATGTGTGAAATAAAAGGCAAAAAAATAGTAATTTACACCAGTGAATTTTATATTGAAGAAGACAAAAAACCAACTACCAAAGCAGATGTTGAAAATATGTTGAAAACATTGAAATAAGTGGAAAGGTGTCAGGAGAAAGGTGTCAGGAAACAGTAGCAAGGTGTCAGAAGTAAGTACAAAAATAGAAATTAAAAAAAATCTGTGTTAATCTATAAAATTCATATTCTAAATGTGGTTTTACGTTTTCCTGACAGCTAATTCCTGACTGCTGATGCCTTTATACCTCTATTCCCATCACAAGAATATCATCAGTTTGTTTTTGTTTGCCTTTCCACAACTGAAATTCACCTTGAATAAGCTCTTGCTGTTGGTGCATAGGCACTTGTGCCATTGAACACAGAAAATCTCTTAATTTTTTTACCATATATTTTCTATTTTCTGCACCGCCAAATTGGTCTTGAAAACCATCACTACACAAATAAAGTCTATCACCTTTTTGCAAAGGAATTTGATATGTAATAAACGATTTATCCATAATTTGCCCTCCACCTATTGGGTCAACTGATTTCTCAAATTTAATAATTTCATTGTTTCTTACCATATAAAGTGGATTTTTTGCACCTGAATAATGAGCAATATTATTTTTGTGGTCAATAATCACCACTACCATATCCATACCGTCTTGTATTCTGTGGCTTCCACTTTGATTATTATCAAAAAGACTTAAAAGACTTGCATCAAGACGATATAAAACCTCGTCAGGCGTGATAAATTTCTTTTCTGCAAAAATTTCATTCAAAAAAACGTTTCCTACCAATGTCATAAATGCACCTGGTATTCCGTGTCCTGTACAATCCGCAGCAATAAATACGCTGTATTGGTCATTTATTTTTTTGACATAAAAAAAATCACCTGATACAATATCTTTCGGTTGTAGATAAATAAAACTTTTTGGCATAAGTTGTTTTATGTTGGCAACATCACCAAATACTGTTCTTTGAATACGCTGGGCATATCGCAAACTGTCAGAGATTTGTTCATAAAAATCATTCAAATTTTTATTACTTTCAGAAAGTTGTTTGGTGCGTTCATTGACTTTTTCCTCTAAACTTTCATTCATACTGGCTAATTCTTCAACATTTTGATTAAGTTCTTCGTTGATTTGTTGGAGTTCTTCGTTTTGGTTGTTTATTTCCATTTTGAGGGTAACCTGCACAAATACATATTTTCTAATAAGCATAAATGTCCAAATCCACGAAAACAATAAAATTGGGGTCATTCCGCCCAAAATCCAAATAATATAAATTACTTTTTTGCGGTTTTCACTATAAGATTTTTCTACGTGATTATCCATAGAAACTCTTAATTCAGTCATACCTTCGCTGTATATTTTCTTTTGGGTTTCGTATTCAAAGCCTGTGAGCAATGAAAATGCTTGTGTTTTCTGTTGTTCTTTATTTTTTTTGTTTTCTTGTGATTTTTTAATTATTTCAAAAGCCTTTGTTTCTATTTCTATGAGTTTTTGGTTGGCAATATCTGTTTTTTTGATGGCATTTGTTTGGAAAGCATCAGGAACAAGTTGTTTGCCTTTGGCGATTGCAGTATCCAATTTTATTACAAAATCATCATATCGTTGTAACCAATACAAATCTCCTGTGGTCGCACACATACGAGCTGACATCGTGAGGGCTTCATCATAATAAATAATATTGCCTTTTACACCTTCTATTGCCAAAGTTTTTTGGGTAAGGATTTTACTTTCTGAAAAAAGGCTTGTTGCCAAATATAAAATTGAACCAAATGTTCCCAAAGTAGCAACAAGTGTAACAAAAAACATCTGCATTGCAGGCATTTTTATTACTGATGTTGTTTTATTGGCTTTTAAATTTGTGTTTGTATCAATAGTCATATTAAAAAAAAAATTTAAATCTTAAAGTTTTTACAAAAAAACGCTTTTGTTTTTATCCAAATGAATAAAAATAAAATTTGGTAATTTTTCAAAAAAGTGGTCAGACCTTCGTAAACTGCGGTACAAACATTTTTTTTGAAAAATGTGTTACTGTAAAAGTTTCGTTTCAAAAATATTGATTTTTACTTGTTTTTTAATTTATATGATAATTTGGGGTGTCATTCTGAAAGAATCTGGCTGTTTGGCTGTTCATCGCAGAAAAACAGCCAGATTCTTTCAGAATGACACAAGATTTATCTCTGATTTTTTGAACTTGTAAAAAAAATAATATTTCAAAAAAAAACTGCAACGGAAATTTTACAGAAACATCATTTTCAAAAAAACTTATTATTTCATTTGCTTGATTTTGAGTAACTCATGTTACGCACGTATAGTTTAAAAATTATACGTACAAAAATATATTTCCATTTAAAATAGAGAGTGTTTTTTAAATAATTGAAAAAATATTTTTATAAAAAATACCTC
>JAAFIN010000102.1 GCA_013297825.1 Cytophagales bacterium | reverse complement strand
TTCCCTTTGGGGGTTGGGGGGCTTTGGCTTTTGTATTTTCTGGGGGGCTGTACGCCCAAAATCAACCAAAGCATCTATTATCCTGACAATGTCTTAGAAAAAGTAAAACCACACCAGAAAATTGCGTTGATGCCCTTTTCATTTTCAATAACTGATGCAAATAATGGCGGAGAAATGAATGAAAGAAGTTTGGAAAAACACAAAAACAATGAAAGTGAGTTATTTCAGGAGAATTTAATTTTGAATTATTTAGATTTAGAAAATAAAAACAAAAATCTCACAAAAAATCCTATTCCAAAAGGTGTTTTGGCAGACAAAAAAATAATTTCTGAACAAAATTTAGGATATAAATTTGTATATAGTGATACTTTAACAGAATATTCTTACAAAAAATTAGGAAATTTGTTACAAGTTGATGCACTTTTGGTGGGAAAAGTAATAAGTTACGACGATAAATATATGGGTGGAAGAAATGGTACAGAACAAAAAAGCAAATATAATTTGGATATTACCTATTTTTTATTTGATACCAAAACAGGCGAAAAACTTTGGCAATTACAACTTAACAACCTTTTTGATATAAGCACAAAACAACAAACTGAAAATTTAGAACAAAATTTTGACCTCCTAAACCAAAAAGCATTGTCTTTTTTACCATATTTCGTAAAAAAATAAATTTGAATAAATGTAGAACACACTTTTAGTGTGTTTTGGCTAATAAAATTACACACTAAAAGTGTGTGTTATCATACTTTGTAAAAAATAATTGAAAATATAAAATAATGAGAAAAGTACATTTTAACGAAGATTCTTTGGAAATCAATCAATACGAATTCCAAATAAGCACCATCAGAGAAAACCCTATTATACACGCAAAAGACATCAACGAAGCGTGTTTTAACACTTTTCCATATTCTTTTGTCATTCACAGCAACGAAATAATTTTTATTGAAGAACGTTACAACGAAGCATTTGAGGAATTTGTAAAGAAAAATAACATAAAAATCAGCGAAAGAGTGGATTTGTGGAAACTCATCAACGAGGTTTTTTTAGAAACAAAATTTTCTAATGAACATTACGAAGAAACCTTAAAAACACTCGCAGAATTTGGGTTTTCCAAACAAGATATTGCACAAATTCGTCAAAAAGTAGGCGAACTAATGTCTGGTTGGGGCGGTGTGAGTTGGAAAAGTGATTATTTGGGGCATTATGATTTATTATTGAATAAAAAACAATCTTTTTTACTTCTTTTTCCAAAAGATTTTTATTGGTGGAGTATGGAAATTGCGTTGAAAAACTTCAAGTAATAAAAGCTCAAAAAAAGTTCAAAAGCTCAAAAAGTTCAAAAAAAAGGTTGTCATTCTGAAAGAATCTGGCTGTTTGGCTGTTCTTTCGCAGGAACAGCCAGATTGCTACACAATGACAAAATTGATTACTGACAACTGATTACTGACACCTAAAAATGCTTTTTTTATACGAAAATTTATTGCTTTACAAGGCTTATCAAGAGCAGGTTTTTGGAAAAAAATTGCCAAAAATACAGATTTCTCACGCCCATACTGCAAGCCAAATTTTAGAAAATTTGCAATATTATGTAGATTGTTTTATGGGAATTATTGGGGAAATTCCGCATTTTTTTCAAAAAGATATTTTACAGGAAAATCAAATTACAAAAGCATTTTTTGAAAATGAAAATGCCAAAAATACGATTATACAGCTTTGTGAATACATCAATAATATTCAATTTTCAAAAATAAATACCATAGAATTAAATGAATTTATCCATCATTTATTAGAAAATAAACCTGATTTTTTGGAGGAAAGCCCATCACTCAATTACTTGCCCTTTGGGTTTTTGGGGGGCTTAGATTCTAATTGTATAAATTTCGTAAATATGTGTAGTATTTTAGAAAGAAATACAAAAATTTTACAAATATTTACCAAAAATCCTGCTATTTTTCACGCAATTTATACACAAAAAAAACTTATAGATAGTGCGGTTCATTTCCAAACTTTACAAAATATTTACACAATTAGCGAAGAAATACAAGATTTTAGAACAAGCTTTTTGGTGTTTGCTTTGCAAAATATGCGTAATATTTCTTATCCAAAAGCTCTTGTAAGTGATTTTTTGGAGATTGATTTTCAAAAAAAATATGAGTTTTTGGTTGGAAAAAACGAATTTGAAATGCAATTTTTAGAAGAATTTGGAATGATTTTTTGTGATTTTTCTGCAAAAAATACAGATTTTTTTCAAAAAAATTTCAAAAATTATTTCTTAAAAATACAAAGTTTATTAAAAAATAAAGGTGTTTTGGTGCTGATTTTTGATGATTTTTCTCAATATAAAAAAGATTTTTTAGGTCAATATTTACAAAATGAAACAGAAATATTAAGTATTATCAATTATGAAAATAAAACAATTTTTATTTTAAGAAAAAATACAGAAAATACTACAAATATTCAAAATTTTAAAATAAGATTGTTAAAAATAAAAAATGATTTTAATATTATTCTAAATAAATTTGAAAAATACAAAGATGTAGAAAGCTTTTATCAAAAAATATTTCTCAAAAATACAAGTTTTGAAGATGCAGATTGTACTTTAAAACACATTTCAAAGCATATTTTATTAAAAAATATTCAAAATATTGACCTTTTTTTTGAAAAATCAGATGTTTTTTTTGAAATTTTTTATCAAAATGAAAGCCTTTTTAAGCCTTTAAAAAACTTTTTTGAGGTAAAACAAAACACAATTTTCATTAAAAATAACGAAAAAAACCAAGAAAAAAAAGCATTTTTTATCTTTGAAAACATCACAAATTCTATTGAAAAAATAGAAAACTTTGCACAAAAAAGTGAATTTTTACAACAAAAAAACTTATTTCTTGCCCTCAATAGCCCTCAAAAAATCGTAAAAATCCCTGAAAATGTGAGCTTAGTAAAAGACAAAAATCAAAATATTTGGCTTTTGGAAAATGATTTTTTGGTGAATTTTATAGAAAATGAAGATGATTTTTTGGATTATCAAGAAGTGAAAAATCAAAAAATTTCAGATAAAAAATCAAATAAATCAAACAAATCAAATAAAATTCAGTACAAAAAACAAATTTTTTGTTGTGATATTTCCTTAGAGCAATTACAAAGTTATCCTTTTACACACGAATTTGTATCAAATTTAGCAAAATTAGACATAGATTATTTGGATTTTCAAGTAAATAATACCATAAAAAACAGCTTTTTTGTAGAGATTTTTCCAAAAGAAAAACCGTTTTTTTGTGAAAAAAATGCAGATGAAAACGTTATTTTTTCAGAAAATTTTTTCCAAATATTACCCAAAGAAGATGCTTTTTTTGAAAATATTTATCTTAGAAATTGCTTAAATTCTGCTATTTTTGGGCTGGTTTTTTATGAAAATTTACAAGAATTTTTAGAAAAAATAAAAGAAAATAACACAAATTCAACAGATTTAGAAAGTTTTTTAAATCAAATTCCAAAACATAAAATATCAAATTTATTACAAAAAACCTTTCAGGAAGGTTTTTTGGTGGATATTTTAGCAAAAGATTTTGAAGAAATTTCAAAAAATCCACAAAACAAAGACAAAGAAATTTTGAAAAAAATTGGCTTTGAAAGTGAGAAAGAAATGGAAAAAATTTGCAAAAATTTGTATAAAACATTGGAAGAAAAAGCTGAATTATCAAGAAAAAATATGAATTTTTTAGAAAAAAAATTAGAAAATAATAGTTTTTTTGATAAAAACCTTTCAAGACAAAGCAAAGAAAACATACATTTGCAAGCATTTTTTTTAGAAAATCTTTGCAAAAACCTTAAAATGACACTTACGCCAACAATTGATTTTTTACAAAAACTTAATCCAATGTTTGTGTTATTGGACATTACCGAAAAAAAACAAATTCAAAATATCATTATAATATTTTGGAAAAATGTATTTTCAGAAAATTTTAATCTGAAAGTGATAGAAAAACGAAATCAACAAAAGCTTTTTTAATGGTAAATGAAACAGCCAAAGTCTGAATCAGGATTTTCAGGATTTTAAGATTAACAGGATTAAATGCAAATTGAATTTTAAACCTTGAACTTTGAACTTTTGAACCTTGAACTTTTGAACCTTGAACTTTTGAACTTTGAACTTTTAAACCTTGAACTTTTGAACCTTAAACTTTTGAACCTTGAACTTTTGAACCTTGAACTTTAAACTTTTTGAACCTTAAACTTTAAACTTTTAATGTGTGGAATTACAGGCGTATATGCGTACAACGAAATAGGGCGAATGAGTAGCATTCACTTGTCAAATGCAGTGCAGGCACTCAAAAAACGAGGCCCTGATTGGCAAGATATGTCTTTGCACGGTTTGTGCAATTTGGGACACGTCAGGCTTGCGATTATTGACCTAAATAGAGAATCCAATCAACCTTTTACTGATGAAACAGGGCGTTTTACTATAGTTTTTAATGGTGAAATCTACAATTATAAAGATATTCGCAAGGATTTGGAGGGAAAAGGCTTTATTTTTAAGACACAATCCGATACAGAAGTGCTTTTAAAAGGCTATATGCACTACAAAACCGATATTTTTAAGTATCTGAACGGTTTTTTTGCCTTTGCGATTTATGACAATGAAATAGGCGAAATGATACTTGCAAGGGATAGATTGGGCATAAAACCGCTTTATATTTATGAAGACGAGGATAAAATTCTCTTTGCATCTGAAATGAAAGCCCTTTTGGCATACAAAATTCCAAAAGAATTGGACGAAATCGCAATGTTTGAGTATTTTCAGCTAAATTATATCCCTGCACCTCGCACAATTTTTAAAAATGTACGAAAATTATTACCTGCACATTATTTAATCCTAAATAAACGCCAAAAAATAGAAGAAAAATATGACGAAATTCCGTATTTTGACCCAAAAAATACCCCAAAAGGTGATTATAATGATTGGCAAAAAGGGTTTTATAATGTGTTAGACGAAGCGGTGCAACGTAGGTTGGTGGCTGATGTGCCTTTGGGTGCGTTTTTGAGTGGTGGAATTGACTCCTCTGTGGTGGTTGCTTTGGCATCAAAACACGTGAAAAACCTACATACTTTTTCCATTGGTTACGCAGAAAATAAGTTTTTTGATGAAACCAAATACGCCCAAGCAGTAGCCAAAAAATTCCAAACAGAACATACAGTTTTTTCCCTCAAAAACAGTGATTTGTATGGTGATTTGATGCCTGTTTTGGATTATATTGATGAACCTTTTGCAGATTCTTCTGCCCTTGCGGTGCATATTTTGAGCAGATACACACGCAAGCACGCAACCGTAGCACTTTCAGGTGATGGAGCTGATGAATTGCTGTCAGGTTATAACAAACATAGTGCAGAATATCGTGCAAGAGTTGGCGGATTTTTGCCTAATGTTGTAAAAAATATGTCTTTTTTGTGGAATATATTACCTCAATCTCGCAATGGATTTTTTTCTAATAAAGTACGTCAATTAAAGCGTTTTGCGGAAGGTTTATCGCTTTCTCCTGCGGAAAGATATTGGCGTTGGGCGACTTTTGCACAAGAAAATGACGTAAAAAAGATGTTTTCGTCTTCTTTTTTATCCAAAATAAATGAAAATACATATCAAAAAGATAAAAACGAGATTCTAAAAGCCCTCAATTCTGAAAAAGTAGAGGATTTTCACCAGTTTTTACATACAGATTTGAGTCTTGTGTTGCCAAATGATATGCTTGTGAAGGTGGATTTGATGTCAATGGCAAATGCCTTGGAGGTTAGGTGTCCATTTTTGGACGTGGAGGTAATACGTTATGCGTGTAGTTTGCCTGTTTCTGCAAAAATAGACCAAAAACTACGCAAAAAAATCTTACAAGATACATTTAGAAATGTGCTTCCTGCTGAACTTTACAATCGCCCAAAACGTGGTTTTGAAATTCCATTGTTGCAATGGTTGCGTACAGATTTGCGAGATATGATAGAAAATGACCTTTTGGCTGATAATTTTATAAAGGAACAAGGAATTTTTGATGTTTCAGAAATTCAAAACCTCAAAAAACAACTTTTTTCTAACAATCCACAAGATATTCACGCAAGAATTTGGGCGTTGGTGGTGTTTCAATATTGGTGGAAAAAATGGTTTTAAAATGGTGAATTGTGAATGGTGAATGGAACAGCCAAAGTCTGAATCAGGATTTTCAAGATTTAAGGATTAGCAGGATTAAACAGCCTTTTTTTTAAACCTTAAATCTTGAACTTTTAAACCTTGAAATTTAAACCTTAAATCTTGAACTTTAAACCTTGAACTTCTAAACCTTGAACTTTAAACCTTCTTAAACTCCCCAAAATCCTTTGCTTTTTGGATTGCAGTAAATCCTCCTGCAACATCTACTACTTCAAAACCCTTTGCGTGAAGCAATGAACACGCAATCATAGACCTATATCCACCTGCACAATGAATGTGATAAGGAGCAAGAGGAAATACTTTTCCGTTTTCAGTCCATTCATAGATTTCTTCTAAGGGCAAATTAAGCGTATTTATGAGATGCCCTGCTTGATATTCGCCATTTCTGCGAATATCAATCGTATTGATAAAATCATTTTTTGACCTTTCAAAGTATTCATCAGGTGAAATGCTTTCTATTTGTTCCAAAGATAATTTTGCTTGTGTCCAAGCCTCTATTCCGCCCTCCAAATATCCCAAAACATTGTGATAACCCACACGTGCAAGGCGTATAATGCTTTCTTGTTGTGCATTTGGGTCAGTTACAAGCAATATTTTTTGGTTAATGTTGGTGATAATATTTCCAACCCAAGGAGCAAATTGTCCATTTAGACCAATATTTAAGGCATTTTTAATAAAACCTTTACAGAACGTTTGTGGTGTGCGTGTGTCAAGAATTAAAATGTCTTTTTCTTTTTTCAAAATTTCCTTAAAATCCTTTACAGAAAGTGGTTTTAAAGCATTTTCTAATACTTGGCTTAATGGAATTGTGCCTTGTTTATTGAGGCGTACATTTTCAGGAAAATAATTTGGCGGTGCAGTAAGACCTTCGGTTACATTTTTTACAAAATCCTCTTTGGTTTTTGCTAAAAGTGCATAATTTGTATTTTTTTGATTGCCTAATGTATCAAACGTTTCTTTGCTCATATTTTTTCCACACGCAGAACCTGCTCCGTGTGCTGGATAAATAATAACTTCGTCATTCAAAGGCATTATTTTATTTTGCAAAGAATGATAAAGCATTGTTGCGAGGTCTGTGGTCGTAATATCAGATTTTTGGGCTAAATCAGGGCGACCTACATCACCAATGAAAAGCGTATCACCTGTAAAAATGCAATAAGGATTATTTTGTTCATCAATCAGAAGATAACAAACAGATTCTAAAGTGTGTCCAGGCGTGTGTAAAGCACGAATTTTGATTTTTCCTAATAAAAATTCTTCCCCATCTTCTGCCAAATATGCCTCAAAATCAGGGTTAGCTTTGTTACCATATATAATTTTTGCATTGGAAAGTTGTGCAAGTTCTTGATGACCTGACACAAAATCAGCGTGAAAATGCGTTTCAAACACATATTTGATGTTTGCATTATTTTCTTCTGCTTTTTGGAGGTATGTTTTTGCTTCTCTAAGTGGGTCAATAATTGCCACTTCGCCCTCACTTTCTATATAATATGCCCCTTGTGCAATGCAATTTGTATAAATTTGTTCTACTTTCATTACTGTTTTTTATATTTTTTGTGATTTTTTTTGTAAAATTTTTATAAAAAAGATTTTTGGTTGTTTGACAATTTTTGTAGGGTTAAGAAACCTATAAGGTTTTTAAAACCTTATAGGTTTGATTATCATTTATCAAAACACAAAAATAAGTTTTTAAGTTTAAAAAATCATTCAGCATTTAAAATAAAAAAAATGGCTATTCAGGTAAGAGAATAGCCATTTTTTATAAAAAGAATGAAAAACGTATAAGTTTTTGTATTTACTCTGAAGCTTTCAAAACTCAAAAATCTCCACACGTGCCACAGGGTCAGTATTGGCGAGGTCAATCATACCGTAACCTTGCGTTGTATGCACGCCTAAGCCATTTTCAAATACAAATTCTTGTACTTCAGGCATTGCACAAAGCGTAAAAGGAAACGTATAACCACGTACTTCTGAATTTTGAAATTCAGGAATGGTATAAATACGTGCAAATTTCTTTTGGTCTTGTTTGATTTTATGTAGATAATCTTGGTCAGGAATTAACTGAAATTTAAAAAAATTAGATAGTTTTTCTGTTGAAAATTCCTTGCTTTGTTCCATACGATTAAGGGTAGTTTCGTACAAAAGGTCAGAAAATTGGTCAGTTTCAGGAGAAACAAATTTTTTTGCAACATAACTATTTCCTTGTCCTTCGCTGATAACCAAAGGTGAGATACAAATGTATTTTACCTCGTTGGTGAGTTGTGGAGCATTTTCTTTTTCCACCATTTCAGGCACAAGTTCAAGTTGTCCTACCGAAATAGTAGGATAAGCAAATATTTTTTGGATAATATGCGTAAGAAATTCTACATTTTTGCTTGAAAGCACCCACGTAATACGTGAAGAATAAAAATGTAGTCCATTTCTACTTACTTTGGTTTGTCCTTTTAAGCCTGAAAAATGATAAAGATTAAAATTTTGCCATTGTTCAGCACTATCTTTGCGTATTTCCGCCAAAAGTTTGGTAAGTAGATGTTGGTGATGGAAAGGCACGCAAGCACCCTTATTTTTCAATTTAAAAACCAAGCGTGTCCTCATATTTTTTATTATTTTGGGTCTTATTATTTTATATGATATTTATTTGTGATTGATGACAATAATTTTACAAAAAAAACGTTTGTGGTTGTATAGAATTTATCTAAAATGATAACCTGTTGTTTTTATTTTTGTTTAAAATAACATAAAAAAAATCTATTATTTTTTTTGAAAAAATAAAAAAAACTGCTCAATTTTAAAATTAAGCAGTTTTTTTTTTATTTTTTTTTTGAAAATATACAAAAATATGTGTTTTATTCTTGACACCTTTTTCCTGATACCTTTCCAATTACCTCCCAATTATCTCACCTACATAAAAACTCTGTAATCTATTGTTGATAGGTGCTTGTTCTTCTTCGCCTTTGTAATTGATGCGTACTACTTCCAAAATTTCAATTTGAATACCATCTTCGGTTTGAAGGTCAGTGATTTTATCAGTTTCAAATACATCACCATTTATATCAAGGGCTGAAATTCTTCTACCACCTCTAAATTGCGAAACTGTAAGCCTTTTTACTTTGTAAGTGGCATCTTTTGGGGCGTACATTTTGAACAAATCATTTGCTTTGGCACGTACAATAAATTTTTGTTCTTTCTCAATGTTGATAGGAAACTTAAAATTAATTTTATCTTCATTTTTATCACCTACAAGTACATCAGGAGCAGGGACAGGAGAGAGTTTGAGTGGAATGTTTTGGGCAGGTTTTTCGTCATTTTCTACCAAAATATTGATATTTGAGGAATTTGTAGGAATTTTTATGCTAAAAACATTGCTTTCTTGTGTGGATTGAATTTCACCTTGTGAAATCTTTACAGTTGTTTTTTCAGAGTTTTCCAAAGGAACAAAAAGCAGTTGTTCGCAACCATTATAAAAAATAGGTTTTTGGTTTAATGAATAAACATTTTGGGCAAAATTAGTATTGGTACTAAAACACCACACACAAAACAAAACAGCAGAAAAAAAATGTTGTTTTTTCATAAAATTAAGCAGTATAAAAGCCAAAATTTTGCAGAAGTACAAAAAAGGCTTTGGTTTTTTAAAATTAAAAAATTTAATAAAATGAAATCTCTCAAAAATAAAAAAAATGATTTATATTTGAAAATTAAACGAAAAACATTAACAAATTATTTAGAAAAAGCTAAAAAAACTAAAAAATATGAATTATCAATTTGAACAAGGTGAAGTTTTATTATTTGACAAACCTTTAAATTGGACTTCTTTTGATGTAGTCAATAAAATTCGTTATACCATTAGAAAAAATATTAACAAAAAAAATATAAAAGTAGGACACGCAGGTACATTAGACCCACTTGCAACAGGGCTTTTGATTCTCTGTACAGGTAAAATGACCAAAAATATTGACCAAATTCAAGCTCAAACCAAAGAATATATTGCAGAATTGCATCTTGGAGCAGTTACACCAAGTTATGATTTGGAAACAGCACCACAAGATTTTAAAGATATTACACATATTACCAGCGAAAATATCCAAGATATTTTGCCACAATTCACAGGAAAAATTCAACAAAAACCACCCATTTTTTCCGCCATCAAAATAGATGGAAAACGCCTTTATGAACACGCTCACAAAGGAAATTATGATGCTGTGGAAATTCCAAGCAGAGAAGTTACCATTGAAAAAATTGAAATTATGGAGGTAAATTTTCCTAAAATTAAATTTAAAGTAGTGTGTAGTAAAGGTACTTATATACGAACATTAGCCCACGATATAGGACAAGTTTTGGGCGTAGGGGCGTATCTTTCTGCTTTGGAACGCACCAAAATAGGAGATTTTGACATAAAAAATGCCATTCAAGTTGCGGATTTTGTGAAAGAATTAGCAATTAATAATGAATTATAAATGATAAATGATGAATGATAAATGAAACAGCCTTTTGTCTTATTTTATTGATAAAAAACATCAATAAAATAGCGATTTATATCCTATTTTTATTATGTGAATTAAATTGGTAGATTACTTAGATGTTTTTCTTCACATTAAATTTTTTAAATTTAAAATCTATTTTTTTCAAAAAAAAATACTAATTTTGCATATAAGATAAAGATTTTTTTCGTTTTATCAAGTGAAAAGTTCTAATAAAAAATTTTTTGTCTAAAAAAAATAAATCTTAATATACATTTTATTATCAATAAAATTATAAATGAACATTTTTTATATTGTTTTAGCAAGTTTGCTTGCATATTTGATAGGTGCTATACCTACTGCGGTTTGGATTGGGAAATATTTTTTTGGAAAAGATGTGCGTGATTATGGCAGTGGCAACGCAGGTGCAACTAATACTTTTAGGGTTTTGGGCAAAACTGCTGGTATTTGTGTGATGATAATTGATATAGCAAAAGGTTTTTTTGCTACATATTTGGCTACTTTAATGGTAAGTGAAGGGATTGTATCTTTGAATGATTTGATACTTTCAAAAGATATTTTTTATAAACTGATATTTGGTTCTTTGGCAGTAATGGGACATATATTTCCTGTGTATGTTGGTTTTAGAGGTGGAAAAGGTGTTGCGACATTGTTGGGTATGATGCTTGCTATCAATGCTCTAATTACGCTGATGTGTGTTGCTATTTTTGTAGTTGTATTATTGCTTTCGCAATATGTGTCTTTGGGTTCTTTGTTGGCTACATTGGCATTTCCGTTGTTATTATTGATACCTCGTTTTGCACCAGAAGACCCTGTTTTAATTGTTTTTGGTTTTTTGATGTTTGTTGTTGTAGCAATTACACACCAAAAAAACATTACAAAATTACTCAATGGGCAAGAAAATAAGACAGTATTGAGATTAAGAAAAAAATAAAAAAAAAGCCTACTGACCTTCAAAGGCTGACATATGACTATCTCTCTTTTTTATTCAAAATAATCTTTCAAAAGATGTTTTAAGGCTTCTCTTTTGCTAAGGTTAGACAAAGTTTCGTGATGTTTTTCTACAAAATCCTTCACAAATTCTTTATCTGTGCGTGCATATTGCCTCAATGCCCAACCAATAGCTTTTTGAATAAAAAATTCTTTGGAAAATACTTTATCTTGCTGATTTAATAAAATATATTTTTCCAAAAGCTCAACATTTGTATTTTTTTTGTAGGTAAGTTGGAAAATAATAGATGTTCTTTTAAGCCAAATATTATTTGAATTTGCCCATTTATTGGTATAATTTTCTACAATTTTTTCATCAGTTTTTCCCAAATATAAAAACATTTTCCCCACAATATTTGGGGCTAAAATATCAACCGTATCCCACCACGAATGTTGTGTGATGAGATATTCTGCCAAATCTAAATAATTATTTTCATTTTTTTTGATAAATAATGCAAAAATTTCTAAGGCACAATATTGATATTCTCTTTGAGGCATTTCCCAAAGTTTTTTAATAATTTCTTCAAAATTTTCTTTGGTAGGAAGACCATTTTCCTTAAAAAATATTTTTAAAAGTTCCTTTCTTTCAGGTGCTTTTATGCCCAAAAAGTCAAATTTATTACGCATATATTGGCTTATTGCTTTGGCGTAATGCACATCTTGTACTTTTTCTAAAAGTTTTTTTAAATTTTCAGTATATTCCATATAAAAAATTGGATTGTGTTATTTATATGTTTAAATTAAATTCTTCAAAAAATCTTGTAAATCCATTGTTTCCACAATATTAAGTTTCTTTTTGATTCTATATTTTGTCATTTTGAGGCTTTTGTATTCTATATTGAGGAGGCGAGCAATGTCTTTGGTTGTCATATTTATTTTGATGTAAGAAAGTATTTTTAGGTCATTTTGGCTAAGAGTTGGGAATTTTTCGCTTAGTTTTTGAAAAAAATCAGGATGTACTTGCTCAAAATGCAGTTTGAATTTTTCCCAATCATTGTCTATATCTATATTATTGCGTAAAATATTTGCAATTTTTTTGAAATCTTGGCTATTATTTTCGCTTCCTCTGCTGATTTTTTGCAATTTTGTTTCAATGTCGTGAATAAGATTATTTTTTTCAATTACCTGCAAAGTCGTAGTTGTGAGTTCTCTTTCTTTGAAAGCAAGTATTTCTTCCATTTTATCGTGTTCAAGCTGGTGGATTTTTTCTTTTTGGATTAAAGATTTTTCCAAATATTCTTTTTCTTGTTTTTGCAAAATTTGTTCAAAACGCAACTTTTCTACTTCTAACAAATTTTGTTTTGCTTCATCATCTAAAATTTTGTGTTTGTATGTCATTGCCAAAGAAAGCATCACAATTTCTGCCATTGTACTCATCTGCAAACTGTGTCCTGTCCAAAAATTAGCAGAAATATATCCCCAATTATACGAAGCTGAAATCAATAAACCAAGTAAATACGCAAACCAAGCCATCGCAAAAAAAGGTGCGAAACGATTGCCTTTACGCCAAAACATAATGCCCATTGATACCAAAAACAAAGAATACAAAGGATTACATATAAAAACGTACAATGTTATATTTGGTAATATTAAGAAAAAAGATAATATAATAACAGAAAATCCATAAAAAGATGTAAAAAACAAAACGCTATTCCAAAATGGTTCTTTTTTGGGTAAATCTAAAAAATACCTACAGAAATTCCCTGCAAAAATATTAACCAAACCTACCCAAACATAAATGCCACTGCCATTAAAAAATGGTGTGTTTGGGAAAAGATATTGGTAAGAAAAACCATAAAATGTAAATTGGGTCATAAACATTGCCCCAGCAAAACATACATAAAATAAATATGCAATATCTCTCACCCGCAACCAAATCAAAAAATTATAGACCAACATCAAACAAATAATGCCATAAAAAAATCCATAAAATAAAATTTCTTTTTGATTTTGAATATTAAAATATTCTTTTTCCCAAATTGTTACTTGAAAACGAACACGTGTAACAGTTGTGCATTTTAAATAAATCGTTTGGGGAATATTTGGAGGAGAATTAAGCGAAAATAAAAGACTTCTATGCACAATAGGGCGTGTATAAAATGGTTTTTGTTCGCCTGTATGGATTTTTTCCCAAGCATTTTGGTCATTTTTTTGCCAAAATTCCAAATCATCAAATAAAGATGTTTCCAAAAAAAAGCGATTTTTTTCGCTTTCATTTTTAAAATTTAATTTTATCCAAATGGGGTATTTTATAAAACCCTTATAAGTATTAGCTTTTGCAGGTTTAAATTTTTGTTGAATGTTTTTTTCTAATATATTTTCAAGATTTAATTTTTTGGTGCTATCTATATAAAACATTAAATCAACCTTTTCATTTTTTTTTGTATTTCCATCAAAAATATTTAAAAAATTATGTGTTTCATTTAAGTTTTGAGCATTTATAGAAAAAATAAAAAGGTTAAAAAATAAAAAAATAAAAAAATATTTTTTCTGCATAAAAAATTGAATTACAAAATTATTAAAAAATAAATTATATCATAAATAAAAAGATTTGTAAAATAACTAAAAAAAAAATTAGCTTGTATTTATTTATAACTTATTATTTAAAAAATATGTTCCATAAGCGGTTGTAACCAAATCATAAATTTTATACCGCAATTTTTTTGGTAAAATACGCAATAAAAATGGTTTTTCAATAGCAGAAACCCAAAACCTTTGCGCAAAAAATTGATAGATTACTTTCTTCAAAAAATTTGGTTTGGAAGGCTCATAATAAGGATATTTTGCATACAAATCAGGTTTTAGAGATGCAAGATATTTGTGCGAATTGCGATATTGCCTGAGTCGCTTAATATAACTTACACAGGTTACAAAATCATCATGGTAAGCTACATTTTCAATATCAAAATACAAAGGAATTTTCTTTTCATAAGCCCTCACTGCCAAATCGAAATCTTCTGCATCATTGAGTTTTTCATCAAATCCGCCCAATTCCTCAAAAATTTCTCTTGTCATACTGCAATTTGCCCCTGTGAGAAAAGGCGTTTTCATTAAAAATGGGGGAGGAGCCAAATCTTTCACCCATATTCTGCTTAATCCTGCTCTATATTTTTGAAAATCTGTTTGCATTTTATCCAAATCTTCAGGAACATTTCCAACCAAAATACTTTTTTTTTCAGTATTAGCATTTTTAGTATGAAACAAAAAATGCTTTTCTATACAATCAGGTTGAGGACGCATATCATCATCAAAAAAAATTAACAGATTTCCTTTTGCATTTTTTACGCCATTATTTCTAACTTTTGCCCTGCCTCCATTTTCTTGTGTGATGAAACTAAAATCATTTAATCCGAAATTTATGTCTTGTGTAATAAATTTTGTAAGAATTTCGGTAGAATTGTCGGTAGAACCATCTATGACCACTAAGGTTTGAAAATTTTTGTAAGATTGTGAGGCAAGCGCTTTTAGGATATTAGGTAATTTTTTTGCACCATTGTAAGAAGGAATTATAACCGAAATTTGCATATTTTTAGCTTTTTTTGATGACGTTTTTCGTATTTTTTTATGCGTTTTTATTTTTATTTTTAAGTTGTGATTTTTTTGTGCTAATTTTTTATTTTTATTTAAAATATAAAACAAAATAAAAATCATAAAAAATTTTTACAAAAATATAACTTTTACAATAAAAAATTGCATTATTTAGATTATTTTATGATATGCTAACCTTTTGTTAAGGGTATAAATTTGCATTTTTAGAAAAATTTATATTTTATTGCAAGTAAGTTTTATAACTAACAAAAAAAACGTTCCCAAATTTAAGTTTTCATTTTTAAAAAATGCAAATAATTCCCAAAAAAATATTTAATTTTTGATTTTATTTTTCAGTATCCTTTTTCCAGCTAACCATACAAAAAAAACTTCAAAACTAAATATTTTCTATTTGTTATAAAAGAAAACTAACTACAAAAATTATAATAAATGGATTTTGGTTGTATAAAAATACAGTCAAAACTTTATGTAATTTTTTACTTCACTCTCTTACAAACTATGGATTATTTTTACAAATAAACCTAAAAAAATCTCTTATTTTTGATAAGAGATTTTTTTTTGGTTCTTCAAGGATTTATACGGAAACCTATATTTTGCAAACCCCACCCCAGCCCTCCCCAGAGGGGAGGGAGCTTTAATACATTGATTATCAACGCTTTGCGAAAAGTCCTCCCCTCTGGGGAGGATTTAGGTGGGGTTTCACCCGTATAAATCACAGAAGAACCTTTTTTTTTAAATTAATTTTAATTTTCTTTGATAAATAATTATTCTTTGGCTTTAAAATAACAAAAACCTTTCATATTTGCACAACCTTTGCCACGTAAAGCAATTTTGCTTCTATTTTCTACATCAGCATTTGTAAAATAAAATAGAACGGTTTTATTATTTGCCTCACTTACAAAAGTAATTGCATTTTTGATGGCTGTCCATTTACCTTTTTCTATGGTTTCTTCTTGCATATCCTCTGTGATGATATATGAGCCATCAACATTTATATAGAGCGTTATTCCGCCCATTTCCATACCATTCCACCATTTTCCAATAAAATTTTTGTTCATTTTTTCCTGTTCAGCTTTTTCTTGTGGCGTTAGTGGTTTTGGTTTAACTTGTGCAAAGGTATTATTTGTACAAAAAATTATACAAAAAAAGAAAAAAAGGGTATAAAAAAATGATTTTTTCATAAAATATATTTTAGGGAAAAGTTGTCAGGGGACAGGTATCAGGGGACAGGTATCAGGGGACAGGTATCAGGGGACAGGTATCAG
>JAAFIN010000101.1 GCA_013297825.1 Cytophagales bacterium | reverse complement strand
TTGAGGTAACAACCGAAGGTATTAGCGCCTTGCTGGGTTTCGGGGGGGAGGTCAGGCTCAGGCTCGGAGGATTTTTTTTGCAACTTACTATTACCAAAAATAGCAAGCCAACAAGAAGCCCCCTAACCCCCAAAGGGGGAATAAAGGCAAAACCCTTAAATAAATTAGTTTTTTTCATTTTTAATAGAAAAAAGTTAGAAAAGATTAAAAGAAAAATACAAGTGTATTTTATGTTGCAAAAATATTATTTTTTTAGGATTATCAATAATTTTTTTGTTATTTTAAAAATATTTTTTTGTTTGTTTAATTTTTTAATAAAAAGGTTAAACAAAAGTGTATTTCAATTTTTGGAGGGTTTCAGACTCTCCAAAAGTTTTGGTAAGATTATTTATAAAAAAATAAATAAATTTTTAGTTAATTTTAATATTTTCTATAAAAATTAACTGAATGAACAGGCTTTTGTGTGGGTTTGTTGGTGACGAAAAATGCTTTTACATTGGGAAATATAATGACTTTTGTACTTTTGTGTGTGGTGTAAGTTTAAAAACATCATGCTTTCATTTTTTTAAACATTTAACAAAGGACGAGAAAATACTAAACAAATACTTAAATATTTTTTAGCCTTTTTTAAATTAAAAAATTAGATACACTTAGCTAACGCCATGCCTAAAAACAAAAAATAAAAGTTTATTTTAAAAGATAGAAATCGTCAGTTTGTTATACAGCAACAAAGAAAAAAAACATCCAAATTCTTTCAGAATGACAAAGCTGTCTTTTCTTTTTCCACAAAAATTGTCAGACAACCAAATAAAATTTTAATTTTATTTGTAAAAATTTATAATTCCACTACTTCCATTCATTTCCACCACCATATCATTTTTCAAAGTTTTGAGTAAGCCTGTAATGCCCACGATGCAAGGTTTGCCCATTTCACGTGCTACAATCGCAGAATGACTCAAAAGACTTCCCCTTTCTACCAAAATGCCACCAGCATCAGGAAACAAAACCACCCACGCAGGGTCAGTGCTATGTGTTACCAAAATATTTCCTTTGAGTGAGTCTATTTCGTGAGGGCTTTTTAATACCGAAACTTTGCTTTTGACAACGCCCATACAACAACCTATGCCTTTCAAAATGAAATTCTGATTTTCTGAATTTTTATTTTCTGAACTAAAAATTTCAATGTTTTTTGTGGTATCAAAAAAATCATTATTCGCATACACAATGTCGTATGTGGCAAAACGCTCTGAAGTTTGCTTGTCATTTGCATAATTTTCAAATTCTTTTTTGCGTAATGTAATAAGAGCCTTCAAATCCTGTGTAACTGCAGTTCCAGCAATTTGTGCAAAAATTTCTTCTTTAGTCAAATAAAAAATATCTCTTTCGTTCAGGATTATATTCTGCTCACAAAATCTTTTGCCCAAATGATAAAACATTTTTCGCACCATTCCATAAGCTCTTGTACGTTCATAACGCAGGTTTTCACGTTGGCTTACCAAATCTCTTGTTTTTTGTAATGTCTGAAAAAAAGCCCTTTTTTTCCAAAGGTTTTTCCAAATATTCGTCCAAAAGTTTCCTTTTAAAGCCTCATTTACTTGTTGTTCTGCAGTTTGTCTGATGTGATTTTCGGTATTTTGGTTATATTTTTTGGAAGAAATTTTTTGGAGAACGTAGTTTTTAAGAATTTTAATAAATAATGTAGGCTCTTGTGTATAAGAAATGCTTTCTAATTTGAGTTCGCCTACGCATCTTTCGCCAAAAAGAGCCAAATATTCATCAATTTTTTGTTTTAGGTTTTTAATTTTTTCGTTTTTAATGTTTTTAATTTCTTGATTTTCATTTTCAAAAAAAATCTTTTTTTCTATCAAAATTTCCCAAATTTCGGTTTCATTTTTTTGCTCAAAAATGTTTTTTAAAACATCATTTTCTTGTATAAATTCTGCTAAAGCAATGGTTTTGTGAATGGGTTGCGTGGAAATAATATCCTGACTGCCACATAATAAATCATTGTGGATATTAGGGTTTTGCAGGTGAAATTGGTGTTTTTCGCATAATTTCTGCAACCTTCCGAAGTAAATCATTGCAAAAAAATCATTTAATAGTGGTGCTTTCCATTCATTTAAGAGAATTTTCTCAAAATTCAGATACAATTCCATAATTTGATGAGCGGTTTTGGTTTCAAAATCAATGTTTTTGTAATTTGAAATGGTTTTTTCTACCAAATTTGTAAAATTCTTTCGTATTTTGGGTAAATTCCTAAATTTCCAAAGCATATTTACACCCATTTTTAAGATTTGCCACCACGCAGTAAATTTAGACATTTTAAGGCTTTCAGGCACATCAAACCGTTCTTTTACGCCCATCATTTTCTCCATAAATCGTGCATTGATGCGATAACTTGGCAACATTGCGAGCATTTGATACCAGGATTTGAGGTTATAATATACTCGCCCATTCAAAAAACCAAGTGTATTCGCAAAAATCTGTTCATTTTCCTTGATTACTTTGTCATTTACCCCCAAAAAACCAGCAAAAATTGTATAAGCACGCTGATATGCTTTGCTGATAAACGAAAATGTGAGTGGTGTGGTAATATTAGGATAAGATTCTACAATATTGCTATTATCCCAAATAATATAATTGTTACTTTCGTTTTTTTGGTCTTTTTTTGGAATAAAATTCGTAATATTTCTGGTTTGTAGGAGATATAATTCATCATTTTTTATACAAAATTCTATGTCTTGTGGATTTTTATAATGATTTTCCAAAAAAATTAAAATATTTGTGAGATTTTCTATGTGATGGGGTGGGAGAGAGGCAATATTTTGCTCTTGGATTGGAATTTCTGTCTTTTGGGTGTGGTGTTTTTGGGTATTATCAAGGGTAATTTTATGTGTTTTTTGGGCAATTTGAGAAATTACGTCTATTTTTTGGTTAGGTTTTTGGGATAAATTTTTGAAATTTTTAATAATGAATAAATCAGCATCTAATTCTCCACTTACTACGCCTTCGCCCACACCAAAAACGCTGTTTATGAGCATTTCGTCAGGGTTATTATTCAAAATATTAGCCCCAAAAGCTACACCAGAAGTGTCTGCATCTATCATTATTTGCACAATTACCGCAGGAAAATTCTTATTGTTGGCGTTATCAGCATTATCAGCCAAATTATGGGCTTTGCGATACGCCTCTGCACGTGGTGATTGTGCAGAATTTGCGACTTTTTGAATTTTTTTGGCTAAATTTTCTGCATTTACATACAAATAACTTTCAAATATTCCTGCAAAAGATAGTTTTTCGCTGTCTTCTTCTGTGGAAGATGACCTCACCGCAAAATATGGATTTGTGCCTGTATTTTTAGGTAAATTAGAAATAACTTTTTGTATAAATTCCTGCGAAATATCCAAAATATCGCTTTCTGTAAAATCTGTGATAACGACAAAAGGCGGAATATGGTAGTTTAGCCTTTTTTCTTGTGCTAATTTTTGTAAAATAAAAAGGTTTTTGGCTTTATTGCCTATATTTTCAAGGTTTTCATTTTCGTAAAAATTATTTTGTGAGATTATTTTCATAAAATAGGTAAAAAAGAAGAAATTTGGGATAAAAAAAACATAAAAAAAACCTTTTCTTTTTCTAAAAAAGGTTTTCTTTTAAAATTAAATCAAAAAATTAAGTATTTAATAAGCGTGCTTTTCTACGTTCAAATTCTTCAAAAGTGATTACACCAGATTTGAATAAGGCATCAAGTTTAATGATTTCATCAGCTACATTTACGTGTGCCTCACTTAATGTGTGATTATATTGGTTAGCATTTGCATTTCCGCCCCTTTCTAAGAAATAATGTTCAGGGTTGTAACGCATATCAAAAGTATCTTGGGACATTACCAAAAGACCTATTGCATCTACAAATGCTATCATAGTTGTAAATAGTGCTCCAATAATGGTAAGTGTTCCTAATAAATAACCAATTCCCATACCATTTTGACCAAGATAAAATCTATGTGCCCCAAATGCACCCAAAAACCACGCAAGTAATGCAGAGGTAACTTTATCTTTTTTGGGTTTAAGAATAATATTAGACATATTTTTGTTTATTTTTATATATTTTGTGTGTATTATTTATGTTTAGTTTTTTTGTAAAATTTGACCGTTTAAGTCGTAAAGTTATAAAATAGTTATGAAATACTTGTAAAATATGTGTGTTTTTATAAAAAAAAATTACAAAAAAAATTTTAATACTGAATTATTTAGTAATTATTTAGCAATTATTTAGTATTGTTGCGAAAAATTTAATTTCGCTTTGAAGTTATTTTTCTGTAATTTATAATTTTTTTTTTAATGAAAAAATATTTTGTAGAATTTTTAGGGACATTTTTTATCACCTTAGCAATGTGTTTGAGTGAGCAACACGCACTCACAATAGGTGCTTGTTGGGTTGGGTTGGTGTATTGGGGCAAAAGTTATGGAGCTGGTTATTACAATCCTGCAATTATTTTGGCTAATATTTTAGCAAAAAAAATGACTTGGGGTGTGTTTTTACCTTATTTTGTGGTGCAAATATTGGGGGCATATATGGGTGCTTTGGTGTATGTTTCTGCTAAGGGTTTTGCTTTTTTGCCTCGTTTTGATGTTTCGGTAAGTTTTGCGTCTGTTTGGTTGGTTGAAATACTGTTTAGTTATCTTTTTATATTGATTTATTTACGTATTCGCAATGAGTCTTACTTTGGTATCGCAACAGGGCTTACGCTCAATGCCATTACACAAACCTGTATGAAAATATCTGGTTCTATGTTCAATCCTGCGTTAGGTGTGGGAATGTGTATTGTAGGTTGGAATGATGTGTATGATTTAAAACTTTTTCTTGCAATTTATGTATTAGGAGGATTTTTGGGAGGAATTTTGGGAGGAATTACGCATTTATTTTTGGAGGAAGAAGAAGCCCTCCAATCTCCAAAGGGCTAATCCTGTAGATTTTTAATTAAGTAAAAAGAGCATAAATATAAAAAATATCGCCAGACCTTCATAAACTATGGTACAGACGATATTTTTTTAGATTTTGGGAATTAAACTTTTATTTTTAAATCATAATCCCTCCTGTAACCTCAATGCGTTGAGCATTTACCCATTTACTTTCTTCGCTACACAAAAACGCTACCACACTTCCTATGTCATCAGCTTGTCCAACACGTCCCAAAGCGGTTTGAGATGATAAAAAACCTTTCATTTGTGGATTATTGCGGATTGCTGCATTGTTAAAATCAGTTTCCACAGGCCCAGGAGCAACCACATTAGCCCTAATACCTCTTGTACCAAGTTCTTTGGCAAGGTATTTTGTAAAAACTTCAATCGCACCTTTCATCGCACCATACACCGAATATCCAGGAATACAAAAACGTGTAGTTCCTGTTGAAATATTCACAATACTTCCACCATCATTGAAAGAAGGAAGCAATTTTTGTGTAAGAAAATAGACACCTTTAAAATGAATATTCAGAAAATCATCAAAATTTTCTTCGGTTACTTGTTCAAAAGGCAAAAATGCCCCAATTCCTGCATTATTGATTAAAAAATCAATTTTTTTACCTGCAAAATCATTTTCCAATGATTTATTTACATTTTCTACAAAACCATTTAGGCTTTTAAATTCCGCTAAATTTAGTTGTAAAGCAACTGCTTTTTTACCCAAATTTTGAATTTCTGCTACAACTGCTTGTGCTTCAGTAGCATTTTGGTTGTATGTAATGATGATGTCATTACCTTTGTGTGCGAGGCTAAGTGCCATATCTTTGCCCAAACCTCTGTTTCCACCTGTTACAAGTGCTATTTTTGACATAAAAACTGTTTTTTTTGTTAAATTATTAAAATCTATATTGAGTGAATATTCATTCCAAAATTGAAATAAAAAAAACCAAAATTTTTAAATTTGATTTTTTATATTGTATTGGGCAACCGCAAGGGACTCTCTACCTACCATTTTTCGTGCTTCCCCACGTTTCACGTGGGGTTACCATAGTTCAACCACTTCGTGGTTGTTTAAATAGCCTTTTTGTATTGAAAACCCTGAAAGGGTTTAACAATGGTAACCCCACGTGAAACGTGGGGAAATGGCAAATAAAAAAATAGTAGGGTAGAGAGCGCAAGAGATTGCCCCTACTAAACATTACTGACGCATAATTACTGACTACTGACACCTGACTACTTTTTTTAATTCTTCACACTATCCCACGCACATTGCAAAATCAGTTGTCGGATAGGAGGGGTAATTTCAATTTTATTAGCCACAAAGAATTTTACATTATTAGCAAGACCACCTTTTGCGAAATACGCAAGTTGTTGCATATTTCCGAGTTTAATAATGCCTTCTTGTTGTCCTTGTGCGTATATTTTAAAAACTTCTGTAAAATATTCTTTGCCTTTTTCTTGTGTTTCTTTGTCCAAATTTGGTAAAAAAGATAACTGTTCTAATAAAATAGCTTCTTGTGTAAAATGTATATAATAATCCACAATTCGCTCCCAAATAATTAACAATTTCATTTTTACCGAAAAATCTTTTACTTTTTCCAATTCGTGCAGTACATAATTTGCCTGTTTTTCTTTCAAAATCAAATACAATTCATTTATAAGTTGTTCTTTGGTAGGAAAATAGTTATAAATTGTTCCCATTCCTACATTTGCCTCTTTGGCAATGGCTGACATAGGTGTAGCACTTAATCCCTTTTCATAAAATAACAAAGTTGTTGCTTTTATAATATCTTCTCTTTTATTACTAATCATTTTTGCGTATCTTTTTTATAATGATGCAAAGTTAAATACTTGGAATGAATATTCCAAATTTTTTTTGAAAATTTTTTTAGTTTTTTTTAATTTTTTTAATTTTTTCAAAAAAAATGGTCAAACTTTGAAGTTCAGACCATTTTTTGAAGTAAAAAAGATTATTGACTGTTTCATTTACCATTCACAATTCAACATTTACCATTATCAAAGATTTTGATAAAAACCACGCACACCTTGTCTTATTTTGGAGGCATTTCTTTCACAAAAAATGTCAAAAAGTTGCATACGTGTAGGATTAGGCAATTCTTTGGTTTGGGTTAATTTGCGATATTGGTCATTTAAGGCACGTGCATCACCTTGATAAGTTGCCCATTCGCTTGTCCAATTATTTTCATCTGCAAAACGATTTTGGTGCAATGTTGTGCCATTTAAGTTTTCTTTTATGAGCATATCCACTGTGCCACGCACATATATTCGCTTGCTTCTGATATTGACATCAGCAGAAAATTTGTCATACACCAATACTTTTTGATTATTTACGGTAGTTTCACGGGCAGTGCTGTCCAAGCGTCTTTCTGTGCGATTTTGGTATTGGGCATCACCCACAAAAAATTCTGAATAGGTAAATTGCAAAACTTGGTCGCTAAATTGTGGATTTTCGCCTGTTTTTGTGATAACATTTGGGGTGTAAAAACGTATAAATTCTTTATTTTGGTTTAGGTTATCCAATTCTTGCAAAATTTCTCTCCTTATTTTTTCGTCAGAAAGCGGATTAGGAGGATTTTGTAATTCAATTCTAATTTTCAAAGTTGCTTTTTCTTTGGTTTCTATTAAAAGTTGTGTAACTTCATCACGATAATTTTTGGTAAAATTTTCACATTTACGAAATTCATAATATGCTTTTTTAGCATTTTCTCTTGTAGGATTTTCCCAAAATTTCATACCAGCTTGATAATGTGCTTCTGATGCCATTTTGGTAGCGTGTGCAAGTTCATCATCATAACGTTGTGGATTGGCAATCGCATTGCGAGCAGGATTACAAATGCGAATTTGGTCAGCCACATAATTTACACTTTTATAAATACCCACCATATCGTCCCATTTATTGAGCATATCAGGGCTTTTTTCAAGATTTTCAAGTTTATCTTGTTGCGTTTCTATAAAAAGGGGATAGGCTTGTTTGAGTGTTTCAAGAGATTTGTCGTGGTCATTATTTTTGCGTAATCTTTCTATGGAAAGTAATACAGCTTTCTCAAAATCGCCTCTTTTGAGGGCTTTTTTGCCAGAAGTACAAGCAAAAATATTGAGAAAAATAAAACCAAAAATGATAGTTTTATAGAAATTTTTATAAAATATTGTAGCTTTTTGCATAAAAAAATTTAAGGTTTAAAGTTCAAAGTTTGAGGTTTAAGGTTTAAAGTTTAAAATATTTTTTGTATAAAAAACCAAAAAAAATACAACTTTGTTACAAAGAATTAAAAAATGGATTGTTAAGGCATTTTTTTTTACACAAAAAAAATTCATTTAATTTGAATATAAAAACACAAAATTATTCTTTTTTACAAAAAAAATGAAAATTTTTGCATTTATAAAAACATTTTAAAAAAAACTAAGTTAAATGTTTTGGAAAAATTAGAAAAATCTAATGTATTTTTGTGTGTTACTTTAAAAAAATAGTTGTCAGTAGTCAGGTATCAGTAATCAGTAAAAAGGCGAAACAGCCAAATTACTATACAATATGATTATACAATGACACAAGGCTGTTTGCTGTTCCATTCCTAATTCATAATTCCTAATTCATAATTAACCTATGCCTAATCTACCTAAAAAAAAACCTTCGCAAAGTGTAACTACTATGACCGAATTGGTATTGCCAAATGATACTAATACGCTTAATAATCTTATGGGAGGGCGATTATTGCACCTTATGGACATTGCTGCTGCGATTACTGCTCAACGTCATTCTGAACGCATTGTAGTTACTGCGTCAGTAGATAATGTTTCTTTTTCTGAACCCATTGCACTTGGTGATGTGGTTACAATTACTGCACAAGTTACACGTGCTTTTAATTCTTCAATGGAAGTTTATTTGGAAGTAAATGCAGAAAATATCCCAGCAGGCATCAAAAAAACAACTAATAAGGCATTTTTTACCTTTGTAGCGGTTGACCAAATGGGAAAACCTATTTATGTGCCAGAAGTAGAACCTGAAACCGCAGAAGAAAAAGAGCGTTTTGATGGGGCATTACGTAGAAGGCAGTTACGCCTTGTGCTTGCAAAAAGAATGAAACCAGAAGAAGCTACTGAATTAAAATTGTTATTTGCATAAAAAACTAAATATCATATTTTTTAAAACAAGCTATTAAAAAAAATAGTTAGCATAAAAATAAAATCAAAAACATAATCAATATGCTAATACAAGCAAGACAGAAAATATTTAGTTTTTATATGGAAAATATACGCTTGGAGCCTACCCAAGACGGTTCTTTTACTTTATTCAGCGAGCAGTTTCAAGAGATTTATCATTCAAGGCGTGGAGCGGTGCAAGAATCGCAACACGTTTTTATTCAAGAAGGATTAGAAAAAGCAAGCAGTTTTTTTGCAAAAAAAATAAATTTATTAGAAATCGGTTGGGGAACAGGTCTTAATTTTGTGCTTACTTATCAATATTTATTGCGAAATCCTCACGTACAAGTGCATTATGTGGCTTTAGAACCTATTCCTGTGCCTGTGGATTTGGTGGGACATCTTCCCTATTTTTCTCAAATTGGTATCAAAAAAGAACTTTTTTTGCATTTTCATCATTTGGATTGGAATAAAAAATATGATATTTTACCTAATTTTTCTTTTGAAAAACTCAATATTACGTTAGATGAATTTTATGAAAGCCCCCCAGCCCCCAAAGGGGGAGTAAATACCAAAGAGGAAACAAAATTTAGAGAAGAAAATTTTGACCTTATTTATTTTGATGCTTTTGCACCTTCCAAACAACCTGAAATGTGGGAAATAAATACACTCCAACAACTTTATAACCTCACAAATGATTTTGGTTTTTTGGTAACATATTGTGCCAAAGGGCAACTAAAACGTGATTTGAAAACACTCGGTTTCACCGTTGAAAGCCCAAATGGTGCAATGGGAAAACGTGAAATGACAAGAGCGAGAAAGAATAATAATTATGAATTAGGAATTAAGAATTAGGAATGAAACAGCCACAGCCAACAGCCTTTTATTATTGCACTTTTTAACTAATAATTTTTCTGACACCTTATATCTTATTCCTGATACCTGACACCTTTTTTCTGATACCTTTCCCCCATTTAAAAACTTATGCACATTGACGAATGTAGAGATTATTGCCTTTCATTGCCACATACCACAGAATCTTTGCCTTTTGATGAAACAACATTGGTTTTTAAGGTAAAAGATAAAATGTTTGCGTTGTTTGATATTGAAAATTTTACAAGTATTACGCTCAAATGCGACCCTGAAAAAGCAATTTTGTTGAGAGAACAATATCCCAATATTGTAATTGGTGGCTATCATACCAACAAAAAACATTGGAATACGGTATATACCAACGCACATTTGTCTGATGACCTTATCAAATCTTGGATAAAACATTCATTTGATATGGTGGTGGCTGGTATGCCAAAAAAAATACAAACAGAATTTTTTGGAGAATAAAAAATAATTGGTAAATATTGACAAAAAACGCTCATTTTTAAAAAATGAGCGTTTTTTTTATTAAAAGAAATAAAAAATTAAACTTTTTGAGCTTCTTTTAAACTTTTTGAACCTTGAACTTTAAACCTTAAACTTTGCCTTTACCACGTCAAAATCTCGCTTTCCATATTTTTTTGTGAAAAAATACGATTTTCTTTATGTGCCAAATTTGCTGCATTGATGCGTTTATAAAAATCAGTTGCGGTCATTGGTTTGAGGTTTTGGTCTTCCAAATCCTCCACTGCTATTTCACTTGCCAAACCAGAGGTTTCAATCAAGTCAATAAGTGCAGATATATTTTCGTCAGGAACTAATAATTTTACAGTTATCATATAAAAATAGAATTTAGAATTATTAAAAATAAAATAAAAAAGTAAAAATACTTACTTTTTAGAAAGAATATTGTCGTAAATTTATCAAAAAAATTTTGTTGTAAAAATAAAATTACATAAAAACACAAGAAAATTATCTACAAATTAAATAATTATGTTTTTAAGTACAAAAAATTTTATAACTTTGAGCGTAATTTACGTTCTTTTTACTTTCTTTAAACATTTTTTTGTTTTAATAACTCAAAATATTACATTTTCTTTCTTACACCTCTTAAAATTTAAAAGTAAATCTAAAAACAAAACGATAATTTATAATGATAATTTATAATGTAACGGTCAATGTGGAAAAATCCATTGTAGAAGAATGGCTTTTGTGGATGAAAAACACGCACATTGCAGAAGTAATGCAAACCAATATGTTTGAAAAATATACATTACTCAAACTTTTGAACGAAGAATACACCGAACACCCAACTTTTGCCATACAATATTTTGCAAAAAGCCAGGAAAATATCAATCAATATTTAAAGGAATTTGCACCTGCTTTACGCCAAAAAACCGAAGTAAAATATGGGAACAAAGTAATGGCATTTCGTACTTTTTTGGAAATTATAGCAGGATTTTAAGATTTTTTGGATAATACAGGATTAAACAGCCAACTAAAATCAGGATTTTTAGGATTAAACATAAATTTTACAGAATTTTTATTAAATCTTAAACTTTGAACTTTAAACTTTGAACTTTTTGAACTTTAAACCTTGAACTTTAATATAAGTGAAAACAACTACTATTTCTTTTATAATTTTTTTGCTTTTTAATATTTTTGCTTCCAAATCTTTGTATGCACAATGGTATAAACTTGTGGATTTTAAAAATAAAATTACGTTGGATATTGATGACAAAAATATTGTCCTCAAACCAGAAGATACTACTATTATCATTCCTTACAAAATAAAAGCAGACAAAAGACGACTTTATAACTTGCGTTTATTTTATTCTAATAACAAAGGAAATTCTTTTAAAGGACCTCAAAGGTCAGTAAAAGGTGATATAGGCGATAGTTTGAAAATTACATCAGGAACTCGCACTATAAAATGGGCTTTTAGACGCGATAATCCATATTTTGATGGAAAAGACATTATGTTTAAAATAGAAGCTGTGGAAGTACCAAAAATTGCGACAGGTGGCAGTAGATATGCACTTCATTCATTACTTGTGCCAGGATTGGGCGATTCAAAAGTAAGAAATGGATATAATTACGGTTGGATAACTGCAATTTCATACGGTTCATTGATAACAGGTGGAATTTTCCAACTTCAAGCAAACAGTCGTTATAATGATTACACCAATCGCATTGCAAATTCACAAGATGAACACGAAGCACTTTACAAAAAAGCCCAAAATTCTCAAAATCTTGCTTATACTTTTTTTGGTGTGGGGGCAGGTGTTTGGGTGGCTGATGTAGTGGGCGTTTATTTTCGTGGTATGCAAAATAGAAAACGTATTGCACGTGAAAAAGCACGTTTGGAAGCAGAGAAATCAACTACACAAACTACCATTCACCCATTATTGCGTCCTCAAAATCGTTTTGAATGGACACCTACCATTTTACCGCAATATTCTACCCAACAAACACAGATTACTTTTTTGTGGAAATTCTAAAATAGCAAAAAAAACAATTTCAAATATACTAATTAGGAGTTGCAAAAATCTCAAAAATATTCATCTGTACCGTAGTTTGTGAAGGTTTGATGATATTCTTTGAGTTTTTTTTTACCATAAAAAAGTACATAAAATTATTCTAATTTTATTTGTATAGCTTCTATGGGTATTCCATCTTTTGTATTACCTGCTATTTCACCGCCATTTACCCAATTTTGCCATTTTCCATTCATCATAACCCTGTATTTTAAAGAGATTCTTTTTTCATTCAGAAGTTCTATACGCATAGCTTGTATGCCTTTTTGACGAATAGCATTTGTACCTTTTGGTAACCAATTAGTCCATTTATATTCATCATCATAAACCATATACCTGAGTTTATTTCCTGATTCAACGGTTATTTTGGTTATAATTTTTCCTTTTGCACCTGTGATATTGCCTCTACTTGCCCATTCACCCCAGCCTTCATCTTTAAAAAATGGGATATATTCAATAAAAGTATCTACTTCTTTGTCATTTGTTGTAATGATTTTGTCAGGATTATCTTTATCATTTTCATCATTGCCATTATTATTGTTACCATTATTATTGCCATTGCCATTAGCATTGCCATTGTTGTTACCATTACCTTCTTTACTTTCCTCATCTTTTTCTGCCCCAAACCACACAGCAGAATACCCTTGATACATACCCACGCCTATTGCTTTCCAATTTTTATTTTTCCAACTTCCTTGATTTATAATGACGTTGTTGTGCAAAATACTTCCTTGCCAACCTTTCAATGAACTTTCAGGGCTTACATAAGTTTCACTTTGGCAAGCTATTTCAAAGCCATTGCCTTGATAAGAAGTAAGTTCTCGAGGTTTGCTCCACATACATTCTGCTTTTTTGTGGTCTTTTGTATAACAACAAGAAGTCCATTTACCTTTGTTAGACCAACTATGTCCATTACATTCGCCTACATCAGGGCGATTTTCTTGCAAATCTTTCACGTGTGTTTGTGCAACGATTGTGAGGGAAGGGGAGAGCGGAATATTGGGCAATCCTTTTGATTTGCGATAAGCCATCAATAAATCATAGAGTTTTTTTTCATCTTCACTAAGTTTTTGTGCGTAAGTATTAACACAACAATAGTTAAAGAACATTATAAAACATAAAAAACAATAAGGTATTTTTTGCATAAAAAAAATAAAAAATTTTTGATTAAATGATGATTTTAAAATTTTGATGAAGTAGAGTTCTTTAAATGAAAACATTTTGGAACACGGATTTTACGGATTAACACAGATTTTCACGGGTTTTTTTCTTTTTTTCGTAAAATTTTGATATTTTTTATCAATTTTTAGACTTCATTTTAAAAACTATAGTATTATTTTTACTTTACCACAATTTCCTTTTGTATTTGAAGTTCTCCATTTACTTCCCAACATCTTAATTGAAGTATATCACCTGCTTTTATTTTTCTGTGAAGTTTCCATTTTATAACACCAGGATAACCGCCATTAAGTCCTTCATTTGCAAGAAGCAATGGTTTATCTCTTTGTTGCCCATCAATCCAATATATATGAAATTCTCTTGCGGAATTTGTATAAACCGCAGAAGCATTGTAGGTGAAAGTATATTCATCTGCCAGCCTATCATAAGTAAAATCTAACACCCTAAAAGTTTCGTTTGCACCAGGAAGCATTGGCTCGGTTGTAGCATTTACAAGGCGTGCTGTATAAGCATCAGGGTTATTTTTGACAGGTGGTAGGTTTTCGCCAAATTGCATAGTTTTTTTTGCTTGGGTACGCATTGTTGGCACACTGTTATAGTTTTTATCTCCCAATTTGACGGTTTTTCTTTCTTTTTTCCATTTTAAATCATCATTTCTATCTTGGTAGCGAAATTCATACTCAATGGTTTTGTCTTCTGCATAATATGGAATAGATACGCCTCCATTGTTGCTAACAGTTCTATAAAGCTCACCTCTATATTCTATCAGATAATCATTAGAAGCACCTGAACCCTCACCTGGATAATGGTCAGCACCCAAATTATGCCCAAATTCGTGTGGAAAGATGTAAGAACCATTAAATACATTAAAATAACAAACCATCATATCCCCATACATATTTGCAACTCCTTTTTTATCTCCTGTGGTTATCAAACACACAATATCAGCTTTTTTTTGTCTGCGAATTTTATGGACTTGATTATACTTGCCATTTACATCAGTTAATTCATCTAATTCTTTTCTTGCATCTGAAATATCGTTTGATACATCTACCTCCACCAATTCAGGGATAGCAACTGCCTTAACGCCAATTTGGCTATTTTTAAGACATTCATTGAGTTGTTTTATACCAAAATCTGTTTGTTCTTGGATTGTTTTTGCACCATTGCCTATTTCTAAGGCAACTTTTTTTGTATAAACGAATAGCACCGTAATTTCATTTTTTTCGTTATTTTCATCACTTTCATCATCTTTATCATTTTTTGGTTGTGTAAATGCTAAATGGCTAAATAGTATAAAAAAAACGGTCAAAGCAAAGATTTTTTTCATAAACAACTTGTTAAGATAATTAAACCTACTCTTACGTTTTTCGGTATGCACGTTGATTTTTGTAAACCAAAATTTTAGATATTAAAAATAATTCTAAACAGATTACGTTTTAAAAAATAATATATTACAAATATGGCTAAATATATTATTTTTATTTTATTTATCAAAAAATAATTTTAAAATTATATACTTTTATCCTCTATTGGTGTTAGCAAGTGAAAAAAACCTGTACCGTTGTTGTGTGTTTAGAAAAATGCAAGCACACTGTAATTACACATCTGCTACCCAAAAAAGTATAAAAGATAGTATTATTACAAATGTAAAAGCATTTTTCGTCACCAACAACGCATTGCAGAGGCTTGTTCGCTGATGAGTTGTTGGTGGAAAAATGCACGTGAGCGTTGGGAATTATAAAAGCATTTAGTTTTTATAAGGGTTTTTGTGTTATTTTTGCAGTTGTAAAAGCATTTTTCTAACACCAACAACGGAGAAACAATATTTGGAATAATTTTTACCAACTCAATAAAAAATAGTATATAATGATACCAGTTGATATTTTGTTCTTCATTGTGCATAGAAATGGACAATCGTTACAAATTAAAATTCAAATTTATAGAAATCCAAATTCTTTAATTTTTATTTGTGAACACCCTTTATACACAAAAAATATAAAGTTTAGTAATTTTCATTCATTTTATCGTACTTTATGGGATTTACATGATATTTTATTATTAGATGGGTGGATATTATTATGCCAAGGACTGCGTATAGATTCATCACCTACATCTATGGGGGAGGATATGCAATCAGGTTTAATGGTTTATACAGAAAACGAGTTAGAGAAACTATATGAAAATACTGGAAAATCTGCTGGTAGAAGTATTTTTGAACCTGCTAACTTAAATGAATTAGGAGATATTTTTAATATTACTTCTGAAGATGTTTTCTCACATTATTATGAAAAAATAGATGTTTCAGAACAAGAAAGGTTAAAAGTGATAAAAATGAGATGTGATGATTATAACAATAAACCTACATTTAATCACCTTAAAGATAGTTTTTATGATTCTTTTATAGAAAAATACCTTTTATTTTCCCCTTTGTGTATAGATATTGAAAGGACAAGTTTTTCAATAGAGCAATCTAATTTGATAAACACCCCTATATTGAGGGTTGCTTTTATACAACTAATGGCTGAAAAAAAAAGAAAATTAGATTGGGAATTTATTATTGATTCAATATCAAATATAACAGATGTTGTGACAAAATATATTGTTATTAAAATTCTCAATGAAGTTTACAAGATTGAAAATCCAAATGAACTCCAAGTTTTAAAAATATATCAAATATTAAATTCTTTTTACAAGAATGAAATATTGGATTGTTTAACAACCATAAAAAATGATAGAGGAGAACAAATGTACCTAAAACATTTAAACTCTACAATCAATACATTGAATTTATTTCAACTTAACTGACCAGTTCCCCAGTTCTTTGAAGTGTTCCTAAGGAATACGTTATAAATAACTTCCTATTTTATTTTTATTTATTATCAAACTCATTTAACGAGGATAGGCATAAATGCCTATTCTTTATATAAAAACATAAAAGATATGTATAGAATAGAGGATAGGCATAAATGCCTATTCTTTATATAAAAACATAAAAGATATGTATAGAATAGGTATTTATGCCTATTTTTCAATAAATATTAAAAATATAAAATTAAGATTTTATTTACAACACATTACTAACCTAAAATGAGCTAAAAAAGATGTCGTTATGCGAAGTATTTTACTTCGCATTCGTGGCATTGCGGTTTTCAACCGCACACGCCCAAAGGGCGAACTTTCAGAAGAATGGTACTACCATCAAACAATCTTAGAATATGTCCAATTATCGTTTTGACAATCCTTGTGGGGTTTATTTTGTTACTTTTACGGTGGTAAATATTATTGTAGTTATTTTTGTGTGGTCGTTTTTCTGTAAATTCGCCCTTTGGGCGTGTGCGGTTGAAAACCGCAATGCCAGAGCGTTGAAGTTGGAAACTTCAACGAACAACAGACTTAGAAGAACTGGTAAATCTACGAATTTATTAGAATTTGATATTGCTTATCAAAAACTCATTCAGCAAGGAGAACCCAAAGGTGATATAAAAACCATTCATAAAGCCATTTTTGATACTCCTACAGGTAAGTGGGTA
>JAAFIN010000100.1 GCA_013297825.1 Cytophagales bacterium | reverse complement strand
ATTAAAAAATGAAGAATATATTTTTCATATTTACCAAAATTAAAATTTATTCATTCCCCAAAAAAGTCTTCACAAATAATTCGTGATTATAATCTGTAATAATCCACGTATTGGTATTTTGGGCTAATTTTGAACCCCATTCGCCTTTTTCCCTAAAAATCTCAACCTCTGCCCATTCGCCTATTGTCAAATCCAATGCACAACAACAAGCAAGTGGGTCGTGCAGATTTTTCCCAAAAATATCTTTTTTTAGGGTTTCATTTTTGGTCGTTTCCGTTATTATTTCAGGTTTTCTGTGTTTATTTTGAAGATAAAAATTCATTCCTTTATGAATCATTTTTAATGAAAATAAATGCGAATTTTCAGTTTCTTCCATTTTATTTTCTGTATTTTCCAATTCCAAAAGTTCAATTTTTTCTTTTACAAGTTGGTGCATTATATATCCATAAAAAACATCATGGCACACATTTTTGGAAACAAAATATCTTTTTTGGATTTTTTCTGATGCCAATGCTTTAAAAGCGGAAGGAATATCACCATTTAGATTAAAAGTTGGACACGTTTTTTTTCCTTTGAATTTTTCTAATTGTTTTTCAAAAGGAACTACACCCTCACCTGCAAATCCACCTTGTGCAACCAACGTTCCAAGCCTAAAATCAGGCATATCCAATGCCAAACCAAGATTTTTGAGGGGCGCACCTGTTATCAAAATTGTATTTTCATCACAGTTTTCTTGCAATACTTTTGCACCTGTTGGTGTATTTTCGTTTATATTTTCAGGCAAAATAATTTTCCCAAAAGCCTGTTCGTGCCAAGGAGATACGCAGGATTTTGGGTGTGAAATATTGTACGCACCCACAGGAATATCTTTTTTGCCAAATAATGCCAAAGTGCGTTCCACAAGTGCAACCTGATAAACTGCACCAGGTGTAATTGTAACTGCTTTGAGGTTTATATTTGGATTTCCTAATAAAAATAATAAGCTCAAATAATCGTCTGGGTCGTTGGTTTCCATATCAAACACAACGTTTATTTTTTGGGGCATAAAAAAGGTGTCAGGAGAAAGTAGAAAGGTGTCAGGTATTAGGGTGAAAATAGTAAGTAACAAGTGGAAAGGAATTAAATCTTAAATTTTTGGTTTCTGTAAAATTTCTGTTGCAGTTTTTTTTGAAATTTTATTTCTTTTACAAGTTCAAAAAATCAAAGATTAATCTTGTCCTAAATTATCCTATAAATTAAAAAACAAATAAAAACTAATATTTTTGCAACGAAACTTTTACAGAAATAATTTTTGCATTTGGCTGTTCCATTTATCATTTACCATTATTTTTGTTCTAAAATCTTTTGTAATGCTTTCATTTCATCACGCAAACGCACTGCTTCAATAAAATCAAGAGCTTTGGCTGATTTTTCCATTGCTTTTTGGGTTTCTTGAATTTGTTTTTGTAATTCGTCTTTGCTCATATATTGTAAAACAGGGTCAGCAGCAAGACTCACTTCTTCTGGCTCAATGTACGCTTTTGGAGAGGCTTTGTGGTCAGCAATAGAAGTCTGTTGCAGAATAGCATCTTTGGTTTTGAGGGCAGTTTTTGGGATAATATTATGTTCTGTGTTGTATTCATCTTGGATTTTTCGCCTGCGTTGTGTTTCATAAATTGCCCTTTCCATAGAATCCGTAACTTTGTCCGCAAACAAAATCACACGCCCCTCACTATTGCGTGCTGCGCGTCCTATCGTTTGGATTAACGACCTTTCATTCCTTAAAAAACCCTCTTTGTCAGCGTCCATAATTGCCACAAGGCTAACTTCTGGCAAATCCAAACCTTCTCTAAGCAAATTAACACCAATCAACACGTCAATTACACCCAAACGCAAATCTCTTAATATTTCTACCCTTTGGGCAGTTTTTATATCAGAATGAACATAATCACACTTTAGCCCAATATTTTTAAAATATTTGCTAAGTTCTTCTGCCATACGTTTTGTAAGGGTTGTAACAAGTGTTCTGCCACCGCTTTTGATGGTATTTTCTATTTCTTCCACAAGTACGTCAATCTGGTTTGTGGTAGATTTTAGTTCAATAATGGGGTCTAAAATGCCTGTTGGTCGAATAAGTTGCTCCACAATTTCGCCTTCTGATGCTTCCAATTCATAATTAGCTGGGGTTGCACTTACATAAATTATTTGGTTGGTTTTTTCTTCAAATTCAATAAAATTCAAAGGGCGATTATCCAACGCAGAAGGCAACCTAAAACCATATTCCACCAAAGAACCTTTGCGTGATTTGTCGCCTCCTGACATTCCTCGTATTTGGGGCAATGTTACGTGGCTTTCATCAACAATTACCAAAAAATCTTCTGGAAAATAATCCAACAAACAATATGGTCTATCGCCTGCATTTCTACCATCAAAATACCTTGAATAATTTTCAATGCCTGTGCAATAACCCAATTCTCGCATCATTTCTAAGTCAAATTCTGTACGTTCTTTAATGCGTTGGGCTTCTTCTGGGCGATTTTCATTTTCAAAATAAAGAATTTGTTTTAATAAATCCTCTTGAATGTGTTTCATTGCATTATATAATGCCTCTTTTCCTGTAACAAAAAGCGTAGCAGGGAAAATAGAAATAATGGTTTCTTTGCTTAGTTTTTCGTTGGTTTCTGGGTTTATTTTTTGGATTTCTTCTATTTCATCACCCCAAAAAACAATTCTATATGCAAAATCATCATACGCTACATAAATATCCACTGTATCGCCTTTTACCCTAAATGTTCCTCGCACAAAATCTGCTTCTGTACGATTGTAAAGTATATCCACAAGCTGAAAAAGGAATTTTTGCCTGCTAATTGTATCACCAACTTTTACTTTTAGAATACTATTTGCAAATTCATTGGGGTTTCCCATACCATAAATACACGAAACAGACGACACCACCACCACGTCCCTACGCCCTGACATCAAGGAGGACGCAGTAGAAATTCTAAGTTTTTCTATCTCTGCATTGATTGCCAAATCCTTTTCTATGTACGTGCCTGTGGTTGGGAGATATGCCTCTGGCTGATAACAATCATAATACGAAATAAAATATTCTACTGCATTTTCAGGAAAAAATTGTTTAAATTCTCCATAAAGTTGTGCAGCGAGGGTTTTATTATGGCTCAATATTAAGGTAGGACGATTGAGTTCTTTGATAACATTTGCAATGGTAAATGTTTTGCCTGAACCTGTTACACCCAATAATGTTTGGGCTTTTTCGCCATTTTGAATGGCACGCACAAGTTTGGCAATTGCCTGCGGTTGGTCGCCTGTTGGGATAAATTCTGCGGTAAGATTAAACATTAATCTTAAAATCCTGTTTTAAAGTTAGTTAAAAAAAAACATTTTTCATTATATTTTTAACAAAAAAATATCAAAATTTATAAATCTTTAAAATTAGCATTAAAATAAATTTGTGCAGAAGCATTTTTTGTTTTTTTAAGAAATTAAAAATAAATAAAATATAATTTTTTGGTAATTTTGCAGATATACACATCAGAAAATGGTTTTCAGATTTTCTAAACCTATAAAGTTTTTAAAACCTTATAGGTTTAAGCATTAAATTAAATACATGTTGAATTTTATTTTAAAAAACATTAAATATTTTGTTTTGTCTGTAATAATAATTTTTTATTTTACAAATTGTCAAAAAACAAATAGAAATCCTAAAAATATTCCTTTTGGTGGTGCAGCTATCAAAGCCTACAATATCAAAATGCTTTATAGCGATTCTGCAAATATAAAAATAGAAATGGAAGCTCCTCTCCAACTAGAATATACCAATGGCAATCAGGAATTTCCTGAAGGCATTAAGATTATTTTTTTTAATGAAAAAAAAGAACCTTATAATCAAATTACTGCAAAAAAAGCATTTTATTTTAAAAATGAAAACCGATACAAAGGCATAGGTGATGTGCAGGTAAAAAATATTATCAAAAAAGAAGAAATGCGTACCGAAGAATTGGAATGGACTCCTGCTACACAAAAAATTTTTACAGATAAATTTCTTACCATTACCACACCCAGCGAAATCCTAAAAGGTACAGGAATGACCGCCAAACAAGATTTTTCCGAATATAAAATTACCCAGCCAACAGGGAGATTTTCGGTAAAAAAATAATTTATAAAAAAATACAAAAAATAATTTATTCCAATTATGCAAAAATATATTTTCATACTTTTTATCAAATTTTTACAAATAATATTTTTAAATTTAATTATTATACAAAATTTATTTGCACAAAAAAAACAGAATAATGAAGTTATTAACCTTGTACCTAATCCAAGTTTTGAAAAATTAGAAGATTGTAAGATTTATCTTGATGAATTTAAAAAAACCAAAGAATGGCAAGGTTATAGTTTTACTCCTGATATTTTTAATGTATGTTCAACCGAAAAATATTTTACCACACCTGATAATATTTTTGACCACCAAAAACCTCATTCTGGTAGCGGTTATGCAGGAATTTTGACCTATCACCGAGATTACCCTAATGAAATTATAGGCGTAAAATTATTAAAACCGCTCCAAAAAGGACAATATTATAGTGTATCATTTTACGCAAGTTTTGCCTCCCAACACGCACAATACACCAGCAATAATCTTGGGGCATTATTTACCAATAATCCAAAAAATGTGTATAATTCACAAAAAGCACATATTTTTTCTGAAAAAATCATCACAGAAAGCGAAAAATGGCACGAAATAAAAGCCATCGTACTTGCTGATAGCAATTATACACATTTGACGATTGGAAATTTTTTTTCAAAACAAAAAACCATTCGTAGGCGTATGCCAAGCGGAATGTTTGATGCCTCTTATTATTTTATTGATGATGTAGAAGTATTGCATTTGCCTGAATATTTGCCCAAACCAAATGATGTAATTTCTACCATTACAAACCCAAAAAGTGAAAATATTGTGGAAAATGCAGAAGTCAAAAAAAATGTTTCTTCTACATTTTCTTTTGCTGGAAAAGTTTTTGATGAAGAAACCAAAAAGCCTATTGTTGCAAGCGTTACGTATTTTGTGCCAGACCAAAATCAAGGCGAAACCCAAAATACGGATTATCTCACAGGAACGTATGCTTTTACCAAAATATTGCGTCCTGAGCGTTTGGGTGTGCGTATTCAGGCACGCAATTACTATCCTTTGCTTGTGAGTTTGGTGCCACCTGCGGAAGATGTACGTTTTCAGAAAGATTTTTATATGTATCCACTTCGCCCCCAAAAAGATATTGAACTCACAAATGTAAAATTTAATGCGGATAGTCTTTTGAGTGAAAGTTTTGGAGAATTGAATAATCTTGCAAGTGTTTTGAATGAAAATCCTATGTTAAAAGTAGAATTGCAACATATTACTTTTCAATCACACGACACCGAACAAACACGCAAACAATGCCTTATGATAAAAGATTATTTGGTAAATATTGGTAAAATAGCCCCAGAACGCATTATTACACGTGCTTCTCATCAAACAAAATCAGCATCAGGTAGTCAAAGTGAAATGAAAAATGATAAAAAAAAGCTCGTCATCAAGATTTTGAATTGAGTTCAAGGTTCAAAGTTTAAGGTTCAAAGTTCAAGGTTTAAAATATGCTTTTTAATACCTTACACCTTATTCCTTTCCCTTTCCCCTTATCCTTTTTATATTTTTTTGTAATTTTTATTAAAAAATATTACTTATTTCTAAGATAAGTAACCATACTTATTTAGTTTGTATTATTCAAAAAGTAATTTTATAAAAAAAAAACGCTTCTAAAACTCTTGGAGGGTTTTAAAACCCTCCAAGAGTTGAAAACCTATAATATAAACTATTTTAGTGTTCAATAAATATTAATTTGTCGGTTGTCTAAACCTATAAGGTTTTAAAAACCTTATAGGTTTAAACGAAAATAAATGATAATGCCAGACATTTTAACGTTTATTGAACATTAGTATTGATACTTATAAGTCAAAAGATACAAACTTAAATTTTTGAATTTGGCTGTTTCATTTAACATTCAACATTTATCATTTAACATTAAAAAAGATGAACTTTCAGGAAAACGTAAAAGAAGGTATGCGTGCTGTGGGTGCTAATATGCTTAGGTCTGTGCTTACTGCACTTATCATAGCAATAGGTATTATGGCACTTGTGGGCATACTTACCGCAGTAGATAGCATACAAGCATCTGTCAATTCAAGTTTTGCACAATTAGGTGCAAATTCATTTGAAATATTAGCCCCTAATAATAATTTGAGGGTAAGAAAAGGTTTTGGCCCTCCTGGCACCAAACCTGACAAAAATTATCCACCTATTTCGTATCGTGAAGCATCTTTGTATAAAGAACGTATGGAAAAATTGGGTTCTGTGGCACTTTCTACCACTATATCAGGAGCATCAGAAGTAAAATTTGGCACAAAAAAAACCAATCCAAATGTTACACTTACAGGCATAAATGAACATTTTTTGTTGGCAAAAAGCTATGATGTAACAGAAGGACGTGCTTTTTCTAATGTAGAAATCCAACGTGGTGCTTATACTGCATTATTAGGGACAGAGGTTGCCAAAAATTTATTTGGAAAACAAAATCCTGTTGGTAGCAAAATTATCGTAAGAGGAAATGCTTTTTTGGTGGTGGGCGTGCTTGCCTCAGAAGGTAGTGCACAAGGAGGAGGTGCTGACAGAAGTGTATTGATGCCTTTGGAAACTGCTCGTTTGTTGGCAACTAATTTTGTGCCTACTATCAATATTACTACAGTTTTGAATAATGTTACAGAATTTGAAAATACAATGGGCGAAGCAACCCAACTTATGCGTATTATTCGCCAAGACCCCATAGGACAACCTGATTCTTTTGAGATTTCACGCAGTGAAAGCACCGCAGAACGTTTTAAAAGTATCACAGGTTATTTACAAATGGGTGGAGGTGTGGTTGCATTTATTACGCTTTTGGGGGCATCTATTGGACTAATGAATATTATGTTGGTGTCAGTAACCGAAAGAACAAGAGAAATTGGCATACGCAAAGCATTAGGTGCTACACCTTACCGTATCAGACAACAGTTTTTGATTGAGGCGATTGTAATTTGCCAAATTGGGGGAATTGTTGGTATTATTTTAGGGATATTGATGGGCAATGCAGTGGCTTCTCTTATAGAATCAGGTGCATTTATTATACCTTGGTTTTGGATTTTTTTTGCGTTGGGTGTGTGTGTATTTGTTGGGATTGTTTCAGGTTGGTATCCTGCATATCAAGCCTCCAAACTTGACCCTATTGAATCACTTAGATTCGAGTAGATTAAAAGGTAAAAATATAAAAAATAAAAGATGCAAGAAGAAAAATAAAAAATATAATTCTTCTTCACCTTTTTTATTTTCCTTTCTCCTGACACCCTTCCCCTTAATTCACTATATTTCTAACCCAATTATAAGCCTCATCAAAATTATCAAAAATACGAATTTGTAATTGTGCAAATTGTTTGCCTGTTTCTATCATATTATTCAAAGCAAATTGCCCAAATATTTCTTTGGACATAATCATTGCTACACGTTCTACATTTGCATTTACAAAATTAGGAATAAGATATTCAGCTACCCATTTTTGATTTTGGGCGCTTGTACCTTTAAATTTTGAAGATTCAAAGAGAATATTTTTGATGTTATTATCTCTTACATTTAGCAAACAGTTTTCCATGTTTGTTTTGTATTCATCATCTGCAGAAAAGTTTTTTGCCAAACTTATAAGCAAATCATATTTTTCTTCCCAATAAAATTCTATTTTTCGGGTTTGATACAAAATAGGCAAATCAAATATTTCGGTGGGGATTTCGTTTGAGAATGACATTTTAAAAACAGGCATTTTAATAAATTGTTGCATTTGACTTAGTTGGTTAGGCAAATGTATTTTATTTTTTGAATTTTTCATTTTATTTTTAAAAATAAATTACTTTTTTAGAGGTTTTAATAAAAATAAGTTTATTATTTGTTTTAAATAAAAAATCAAATAATATTTTTCTATAATGCCAAATCTATACTTTATTTTGTAACATATTGATAATCAATACTTTATATAAATTTCATTTTAAGAAAAATTCCCAAAAATAAATATAATTCCCAATTTAAGAAAAATTCTCAAAAATAAATCAGAATTTTTAGGATTATAAGATTAGCAGGATTAAACAGCCAGATTTTGAAACTTAAATTTATTTTTCCTAAAATTTGTATTTAATCCTTAAATCCTGAAAATCCTGATTCAGACTTTGGCTGTTTCATTCAAAAAAATCATAATTTTTTTTAATTTTTTTGTGAAATTTTGAATTTTTTATTATTTTTAAATTTCTTTTTGTGTTTGTATTTTTGTAAAAAATATTTTTATCAAAAAAAGTTCTTCACTAAAAACTTTTATAGGATTTAAAACCCTCCAAAAGTTGAAATCATAAAAAAACAAAATTAAAAAACAGAAATTCATTAAAATAATCAACGAAAATAAATAAGTGAAAATATTATGGAAAATGAGTACAAAGTTCCGCTTGTAGCTGATGTGTTTGGTGCAGAAAATCGCACGCCTGAAATCCTTTTTTGGGTTGGTTGTGCAGGAGCGTATGATAGCAGATACAAAGCAGTTACCATAGCATTTGTAAAAATTTTGAATAAATTAAAAATTGATTTTGCGGTACTTGGACAAGAAGAATCCTGCACAGGCGACCCTGCAAAACGTGCTGGAAATGAGTTTTTATTCCAAATGCAAGCAATGACCAATATTCAAACGTTGAATATGTATAATGTCAAAAAAATTGTAACTGCTTGTCCGCATTGTTTTAATACTATTAAAAATGAATATCCATCTTTGGGTGGAAATTATGAAGTAATGCACCATTCAGAATTTTTGCAGAGCCTTATTGAAGCTGGAAAAATCAAAATGAAAGAAGGTGGAAGTTTTAAAGGAAAAAAAATTACTTATCACGATTCTTGCTATTTGGGACGTGCCAATGATATTTATGAGGCTCCTCGTAAGGTTTTGGAAATATTGGACGCTGAACTTGTGGAAATGAAACGTTGCAAAACAAAAGGACTTTGTTGTGGGGCAGGAGGCGCTCAAATGTTTAAAGAGCCAGAAAAAGGCAACAAAGACATCAACCACGAAAGAATAGAAGATGCACTTTCCACAGGAGCGAAAACCATTGCGGTTGCGTGTCCATTTTGTATGACAATGATGATAGATGGCACTAAGAAAAAAGAAGTGGAAAATGATGTAAAAGTATTGGATTTGGCAGAGTTGATTTTGGGGGAATTATAAATAAATGGTAAATGTTGAATGGTAAATGTTAAATGAAACAGCCAACAGCCTTTTGTCATTGCGTAGCAATCTGGCTGTTGTTTCTCTTTAAACCTTAAACCTTGAACTTTAAACCTTGAACTTTGAACTTTAAACATTTATGAAAAAAGATTTATACGTATTGGCACAAACGCCACAAGGTGAAACATTGCGACAAAAATTAAAAATGTTGGTGGAAAGTGAAGAAATTGCTAACCAATCTTTGGCTTTGCAAATATTGGAAGCAGGCGGTGTGCCTGAGGATTTCAAAATGTCGCTTTTTATGCTTTCGTATTATTATTCTAACGAAAATACGACACAAGCTCGCAATCTTTGGCGAAAAACTGCCTCCAAACCTGCAAAATTTTTTGTGCGAAAAAATGAATATAGTATTCCATATCCAGGTTACGAAATATTTGTAATGATGCAAAATATAGAAGATTTGGACGAAAAATATTATGCAAAAACCATTTTCAAACTTTCAGGAGGGGCGTATGGATTTGAATATTGTTTGAAAAATAATATTTTGCCTGCCAAAGAACTTTTGGATTTGCATACCAATTATAACACAAATACATATATCTCATTTTCCAACGAAAATTTTGATAGAATACCTCCTGAAATTGGAGAATATACCAATTTGGAAAATATCAATATTGATTATTCTAAAATTACTGACGTACCAGAGGAGTTTTTTAACCTCAAGAAATTAAGATATTTTTCTTATAATTATTCGCCACTTCAAGACAATACAGATGTTATAAAAAAAATAAATTCAAGGATTCCAATGCTCAAAGCCCAAAAACACTTTGAGAAAGCAGAAAATTTTTCGTATTCCAATAAATACACACAAGCAGTCAAAGAACTTGAAAAAGCGGTTGAAGTTGTGCCTGATTTTACTGATGCGTGGCGAACAATGGGACAATATGCCCTCAATGGCAAAAAATATGCTGAAGCTGTAAAACCTCTTGAAACTGCTATTGCCCAAAATGCAAATGATGCGTATTGTATGCGAAACCTTATAGAAGCACTTTATCGTGGCAAAGAATACGAAAAATGTGCGAGAACAGGCGAACAAATTGCACAAGATACCCAAAAAATGCAAACTTTGCAGGATAATGAATATGCTTTGGCTGATTTTTGGTTTTACAAAGCATTAGGACATTTTTATATAGAAGAACATCTAAATTCTATAAAATCCAACGAAGAATGTATAAAAGTAAATAATTATGCAGGTGGTTGGTACAATAAAGCGTGTTCTTTGAGCAAACTTAACCGTTTGAATGAATGTATGACTGCACTTGACCAAGCTATCAACCTTGATAGAAGCTATCTTTCTATGGCTGAAAAAGATAAAGATAACGATTTTGAAAATGTAAAGGAAAGCCTCGCATTTAAAAATGTATTGAAAAAATACAAATAAATTATGAATTATGAATGGTGAATGATAAATGAAACAGCCATTTTTTTAATGTAAAAAAAATTAAAAATATTTTTAAAATAATTAGAATAAAATTTTGAGAATTCAAATTTTATTTATAAAAATTCCTAATTCATCATTTAAAATATGCTTTTTCCCTTTGCGATTTTATTTGATTTAATCACACGTTTGCGTAATTTTTTTTATACTAAAAAAATTTTCAAAAGCGTTGAATTTCCTTTGCCTGTTATCAATGTAGGCAATATCACAGTAGGAGGCACAGGCAAAACGCCACACGTGGAATATTTGGTAAATCTTCTTAAAAATAAAGCCCTCCCTTCTGGGAGTTCCCCCTTTGGGGGCAGGGGGCTTGGTTTGGGTGGGGTTCAAATTGCCATACTTTCACGTGGTTATGGTCGCAAAACCAAAGGTTATTTGGATAGCAAAGCAATGAAATTGGAAAATGTTTCGCCTGAAAGCATTGGAGATGAACCTTATCAATATTTTACAAAATTCTTAAAAAATGATAATATTCAGGTTTTTGTGGGGGAAAAACGTGTGCCAGCAGTTCAAAATATTTTAAATACTTTTCCTAACAAAGAAATTATTATTTTAGATGATGCTTTTCAGCACAGAGCAATTTCCCCAAATATCAATATTTTATTAACTGATTTTGGGAGGCTTTTTTATGAAGATTATTTAATGCCTTTTGGTAGGTTGCGAGAAAGCAAAATAGGTGCTAAACGTGCTGATGCAGTCATTGTGAGTAAATGCCCTTTTGATTTTGGAGAAAAATATTTTTTAGAAAAAAAACAAAATATTATTTCAAATATACAAAAATACACGAAAGAAAATACACCTATTTTTTTTAGTAAAATTGTGTATGGAAGTTTGAAATCTGTTTTTTCTGAACAAAAAAATATATTTGATGATTTATTCAATAATTTATTTTCAGAACAAAAAATCATAAAATTTTACGTAATTGCAGGAATTGCACAACCCACTATTTTTTTGGATTATTTAGAAAAAAATTATCATAAAAAAAATATAAATTGTAACCAAAATAATATCTTATTTGAGTGTGTAGGCAAAGAAATTTTTGCTGACCATCATCATTATACCCAAAAAGATTTTGAGAAAATAGCCCAAAATGCAAAAAATGCAGGTGCTAATATGTTAATTACCACAGAAAAAGATGCAACAAAATTGCAAAATCAACATTTATTGATAAACTTGCAAACGATTTTATTGTGTGAATTGCCTATTGAAATAAATTTTTTTGAAAAAAATGCTTTTGATTCATTCATTTTAAATAAAATTTCTATATTTGAAAAAACCTATAAGGTTTTGAAAACCTTATAGGTTTGTGTTAAAAATGGTACAATTTTTTATATAGTTTCTATAATTTTTCTTCAACAACCAAATTTTATTTATTTGTTTTCAGCTATTTTCAATAAAATTTTTTATAAAAAATTGATTTTGGCTGTTTTCTGACACCTGACCACTTTTTACTGAATACTTATTGTGTGTTGCATAAATTTCATTCATTTTTTGAGAATAATAATATTGTTTGTTGTTTTTGGAGGGCTTTATGCCTGCAAAAATGATAACCAAAAATTGCCACGTATTCAGAAAGGTGTTTTGGATTTGAGAAATTATGATTTTCAAAAAAATATAACCTTAGAAGGTGAATGGGGTTTTTATCCTGAATTATTTGTAGAACCTGCTACTTTTTTTCCAAAAGAATTTGAAAATAGCCATCTTTTACAAGTGCCTGGCGTGTGGGGAAATCAAAAATTATTAGGCAAAAAATTATTAAATGAAAATTTTGCATCTTACGCCCTAAATATTCTCACAAAACGTGATGCACCTAACCTTTCTCTAAAAATTCCTTCGTTGGGAACTGCTTACACCCTTTATGCCAATGGAAAAGTTATCTCAAAAAGTGGTACAATAGGCAAAAATTCATCAGAAACTACACCACATATTATTCCACTTGTTGGGCATTTGCCTCATTCGGTTGATACCTTACATTTGATTTTGCACATTTCTAATTTTCACCACAAAGACGGTGGTTTTTGGTTTCCAATGCTTTTGGGCAAAAGCCAAGAAATAGAAAGTTATCGCAACCGAAATATTGCCATACAATTATTATTAGCAGGTTGTTTTTTGATAATGTCTTTTTATCATTTTGGGATTTTTGCCTTGCGAAAAAAAGACCTTTCAGCGCTTTATTTTAGCCTTGCAAGTATTTTTTTGGGTTTGAGGCTTATTTTGACAGATGAGCGGTATTTATTACATTTATTTCCGCAATTATCGTGGTTTTTTACGTTTAGGATTGAATATTTGACAGTTTATGGAAGTTTGTCAATGTATGTGCTTTTCTTTCAATCTGTTTATCCTAATGAATTTAATAAGCGTGTTGTTTGGGTTACGCAAGTAATTTGTATTGTGTTGGGGATTACGGTTTTGATAACACCTACAACGGTTTTTACGCATTTTATGATATTTGCACACATTGCAATTGTGTTATTAGGTTTTTATGCGTGGTATGTGTTAATGAATGCAATTCAAAACAAAAGGGAAGCCTCTTGGGTGTTTTTGGTTGGATTTTCGGTATTTTTTATTACCATAATGCACGATATTTTATATGACAGTGGTTTAGTAAATTCTGCTGGATATTTGAATGCGTATGGACTTTTGTTTTTTATTTTTTCGCAATCTTTTGCACTTTCTGTAAAATATACCCAAAGTTTTCTTTCTACGGAAAGCCTTTCTCGCACATTGGAAATCAAGGTTTTGGAACGCACACAGGTTTTGGAAGAACAAAAAAAGGTTATTCAGAAAAAAAATGACAACATAAAATCAAGTATCAATTACGCAAGTCGCATCCAACAAGCGATTTTGGGTGATGCCAAATCCATTACTTCCAATTTTAAAGATAGTTTTATTCTTTTACGCCCCAAAGATATTGTTTCAGGTGATTTTTATTGGTACACCGAAGTAAAACGCACAGGTGTAAATGCTCTTGGAGAAGACCACAAAACGCTATTTTTTAAAGTTTTGGCGGTGGCTGATTGCACAGGACACGGTATTCCTGGTGCATTTATGACGGTTTTGGGCAGTACGTTATTAGATGAAATTATCAACGAAAATCGCATTACTTCGCCAAGTAAAACGCTTGACCTTTTGGACAAAAAACTAATGATGAAACTCCAAAAACAAGGCGTAAATGATGGAATGGATATTGGTTTGATAATTGTTGATGAAGAAAACAAAAAAATTAGTTTTTCTGGGGCGCACAATCCATTATTTTTTATACGCAATAATGAATTAACCGAAATTAAAGGTGCATCTTTTCCGATAGGTAGCACACAATATAAAACCAAGAAAAAATTTGAAAATCACGTTATAAATTTTGAGGCTGGTGATATGTTTTATTTGTTTTCTGATGGTTATCAAGACCAACAAGGACAAGAAAATGAAGAAACACCTCGTAAATATTATAAAAAGAATTTCCGTCAATTATTATTAAATATTCATAAATTGTCTTGTGAGGAACAACACAAAGCACTTTTGGCTGAATTTGAACGTTGGAAAGGTGAATTTGTGCAAACTGATGATATTTTAATCGTGGGAATGCGATTTTAATTAGGAATTAGAAATGGGGAATTAGGAATGAAACAGCCAACGTCAGAAGCAGGATTTTTAGGATTTTAAGATTAACAGGATTAAACAGCCAAATTTTTAATTGAGTTTTGAACCTTAAACTTTGAACTTTTGAACCTCAAACTTTGAACTGTTAAACCTTAAACCTAATAATTTGTAAAAGCAAAAGTCAATAAATTTGCACCCATTTGCAGGGCTTTTTGGCGAGTAGCTTCTGGGTCACCGTGTACGCTTTGGTCTTCCCAACCATTGCCCAAATCACATTCGTAGGAATAAAAACAAACTAATTTCCCTTCATAAATCAATCCAAAACCTTGTGCTGGTTTGCCATTATGTTCGTGGATTTTTGGCAATCCATTTGCAAACTTAAATTTTTGGTTATAAATAGGGTGATTAAAAGGCAATTCCACAAAATCCAATTCAGGGAATACTTTTTTCATTTCAGGGCGAATATATTTGTCAAGACCATAATTGTCGTCAATATGCAAAAAACCGCCTCCAATCAAATATCTACGTATATTTTGGGCTTCACTTTCCGAAAAAACGATATTTCCGTGTCCTGTCAAATGCACAAAAGGATAATTAAAAATATCTTTACTACCTGATTCTACTACTTCCTCATCAGAAGCAATATTTAAACCCAAATTTTTATTACAAAACGCAATTAAATTTGGTAAAGATGTTTTATTAGAATACCAATCGCCTCCACCTTCATATTTTAGTTTTGCAATACGATAATTGCTTTTTTGTGCAAAAACTTCATTTTTATCACAAAAAAATAATAAAAATACAAATATTTTTACAGAAAAAATAAAAAATTTCATAATATTTTTTTAGATTAAGAAACCTATAAGGTTTTAAAAACCTTATAGGTTTGATTGTCAATTACTGCGTAATAACTGCCATTTGGGCGCGGTAATATTTTTCTTTTTTGGGATTGATGTCTATGAGTTTTTCATAAATAAAAATTGCTTCTGCTGAACGCTCGTGTGTATAAAGTTTTATTGCAAGTTCTTCTGTCCATTCGTTGGAGCGTGTGTGGTCAAAATAAATATTTCTAATAGGGGAACGTTCCAAAGAAGGTGTCATCACAATAGCGTCCATTTGTTGAATGTAATAATCTGAACGTTTTTCGTTTTGAATTTGCAAATCTTCGTACAATCTTAGTGCTTCCCTGTGATTTTTATTTACAAATGCCTGCAATGCCTGAATTTCTAATCCATAAAAATATTCTTCCAAATTAGAAATGTCTTGTGGAGTATGCCCAAGCCCCCCAGCCCCCAAAGGGGGAGTTTCAAGTCCTTTAATTTCAATTACAGGGGTTTCTTCTTTAACTTCAATTGCAGGAGTTTCTTCTTTAACTTCAATTACAGGAGTTTCTTCTTTAACTTCAATTACAGGAGTTTCTTCTTTAACTTCAATTACAGGAGTTTCTTCCTTTTTTTCTGCTTCTTGAGCATTAGTTCCCCCTTCGGGGGTTAGGGGGCTTTCTTCTTCTTGGATTATTGGGCTTATCCCCAGCATTTGATTTTCCTCTTTTTGCGTAAGCGGATTTTCAAAAACCTTAATTTCTTCTTTGAATTTGTATCTATCATTTCCTAACATTTCCAAAAGCTGTTCTTTATAATACACTTTTTTGTCAGGATAAATTTGGGCGAGTTTGCGATACATCAGAATTGCCTCTGTGTCTTTGCCTTCATAATGCAATCCAATAGCTTTTCCTTCATTTATGAGCGAATATTCATAAACAGGTGTTTCTTCTTGTGGCAAAATATGTGCAAAAAAATCATCTTCTTTGGGTGTTTGAATATCTTGTTTTTCATTTTCATTCAAAAAACTATCAAAAAAAGATTTTTCTTCTTCTACAACTGCATTTTTTTTCTCTCCAATAATATCTTCAACTTTAAGATTTTGGGCAATTTCAGAAGATTTATTTTTCAAAAATTTTCTTAACGCATTGCGAGAAAAACTATGAATAGATGCTTTTTTTAGTCTATCTGCATATAATTTTTGTTCATTTTGTTGTGCAAAATGTGTAAGCAATGTGTGTCCCCACGCAAAAAAAGGATATTTTTTTGTAATCTCTTGCAATTCTTGTGCAATTTCTTTGGTGATTTTTTCAGGGTTTTGTATAAGATTTTTTAAAGTATATTTGTCAAGCATAAAGGAAAGTTCAAGGGTTCAAAAGATGTTCAAAAATGTTCAAGTGGGTTCAAAAGATGTTCAAAAATGTTCAAGTGGGTTCAAAAGATGTTCAAAAATGTTCAAGTGGGTTCAAAAGATGTTCAAAAATGTTCAAGTGGGTTCAAAAGATGTTCAAAAATGTTCAAGTGGTTTAATACTGGCTTAAAAAATTTTGAATCTTTAAGCTTTTTTGAACTTTTGAACCTTTTGAGCTTTTTGAACTTTCGAATTTTCCGCTAATATAAAGCAATTAAAAAAAATATTGCAAAAAACTTGCAAAAAAATTTGTAAATCAAAAAAAAAGCAGTTTCTTTGCATACTTTTAACTTAAAAACCTAACAAAATACGAGTTAAAACAAGTTTAGAAAAATACAAAGTTTTTTATCAAAAAAAGTATCATTTGCAAACAAATTTTTTTTTCATTTTAAAATAATTGCTAAATTTTAAAGAAAAAAACGCAAACTTTTTTTACAATAATGTGAATTTTTAAAAATTATGATGAGATTCATTCATAATTCATAATCAATAATTCATAATTACACCATCATCTCAATAACTTTTGTATTTTTTGGAAAATTCTATCAATTATCAAAGATTTCAATTATTTTACTCATTAAATTAAAAGATTTTATTTAAAAAAATAAAACTTTTGAGAAAACCAACCTCCAAATATTTCTCCCAATATAAAAAGTATTTT
>JAAFIN010000010.1:33589-43157 GCA_013297825.1 Cytophagales bacterium | reverse complement strand
GCTCTTTGCTTGATTTGCCTTTTTGATACTTTTTTGATAATTTTCTTTGTTCTATTTTTAATGTTCTTTGAAACTTTTTGTAAGGTCTTTTATTTTCAAAAATAACCCCACTTGATAAAGTTGCAAGCGTTTTTATACCCAAATCTACTCCAACATCTCCCTGTTTTACAACTGGAATATTTGTTTTTTTTCTTGGAATTTCTTCTGTTTTAAAACTTACAAACCAAAAATCTGCTTGTCTTGAAATGGTTACATTTTTTAATTTTATGGTTTTGCCTTCTTCAATATTTAATTTTTCACTCAAATTTACTTCCCCAAATTTCGGTAATTTTATTTTATTTCGTGTAAGTTTTATATTGCCTTCTAAATAAAAATTATCTTTTTGTCCTTTTTTCTTATATGTTGGGTGTTTTGATTTTTTCTTAAAAAATCTTTTGTAAGCCATATCCAAATCTCTCAATGCTTGTTGTGGTGAGCATTTTGAAACCTCATAATACCATTTATGTTCTTTTTTCACTTCTGCTATGAGTTTTCTGTGTAAATCTATGCCTGTTGGGTGTCTTTCTTTATTTTCATAGGCTTTTTTACACACACTTAGTCCCCAATTATAGGCGTGTCTTGCCACTCCTGCGTGTTTTTTCGCAAGTGTTGTTTCTACATTATTGAAATCCAAACGTATTTTATAGCTTTTGATATATCCCATTTTACAAGTCTATTATGGTTACAAATTTAGCTTTTTTTTGTACAAAAAACAAATTTTATTTATCAAATTATTTTAAATATTATACATTTTAACCTAAAAATCGCTTAAAATGTATAATATTTTACATAAATGTATAGATATTTGATTACTAATTGTAGCCCCTAAAAATTCTGCTATAATTTTGCAGTGTTTGTAGGTGATTTCATCAGGATTTAAAGGGACTTTTTTGTTGGAAGAATGAGATTTTTCTAAAATTTTCTTAGTTAAATTTTTTCTTATTTTTTCGTTTATAGACATATACAAAATTAAAAGGTAAAATTGAATATATTACAAGCATTGTTTTACGCAAAATATGCTTTTAATAAGGTTTTGAAATGTTTTTTACGGAATAGCGTTGCGTAATATGAGAAAATAGCTAAATTCTATATTTTTTTTAGTCGTTTATTATTTCACAAAAATATAAGCTATTTTTTTAATAACTTCCCCATAAAAAAGATTATTTTATGTGTTTTTGAGTGTTTTAAATAGGTTTTTTATTTTTTTATGGGCAAAAAAAAGCCTTCAAAAGTTTTGAGGCTTTTGAAGTTTTTTTGCTATTTGGAAGTTATTTTTTTCTCATTCTTAGGTTTACTAATTCTTGTGCGGTTTTTTGTGGGTTAGTGATAAATTCTAATTCACACTTCAACACGTCCCAAGAAAATTCATAACCCAAAAATTTAATCATTTTTTGTTGGCTTTCGTGTCTTTTTAAATGGTCTTTGCAATCATCATGTGCTTTCACACCAAAAAGGCGTTTTAAGGTACTTTCGCATAAATCAATTTTTGTAGATAAAACTACAAAATCATCATGTTCTTGTGGTGTTCTTCCAAATTTTTCAGAAATTTTTTGGCAAAGTGCAAGGCGGATTTCATTTTTCATAAGTAAAACAAAATTTAAAGGGTAAAAAATTACCGCTTGCGGTAAAACCTTTGTTGTTCGTTTTTCTTGTGAAATACTGACAAATGCTTTTTGTCATTTATCAGTATTTTTATTTAAAATCCTCAAATATCAAAATATTCAAGATGAATAGGAAACCAAAATAAATTATCTTTTCTTAATAACTTTATAAGTTCAAAAATAGTATATTTTTTATTTTCAAAAAACAAAACTTTGTTTTGAATAATAAAATCAATAAAATTTTGCGGAATGTCTTTGTTTTCACTTTCAATAAAGGCTTCTATTTCTTGATTTTGAAGTTTTTTTACATTTAAAATCAAAGAATAATGATAGATTAACCAATTTTTAGTATTTTCTTCAAATAGTTCATTGCCTTGTAAAAGTGTTTTTAATTCAAAAAAACTCACAATCACAGTGGATAATTTTCTGTCATTGTCATAAATATCTTCAAAGTGGTCAAAATAAAAATTATCTGTAACAACCAACGTATAAAGTCTGTATCCATCATTTGTTTTGGTTTTCATTTCAATATCCAACCCAAATAGTTTTTTTACTTGACTTTTCCCACAATCTGACAAATAAAAATAGTCATAATATTTTTTTATTTGTGTTAGTGCTTCGTTTTTTATTTTATTATCATACCAAATATATTTGCCTTTTCTATTGAAACAATAAGTATTTTTTAATTTTACTTCAATGGCAAGAATTGATTTTGATATTTCATCAACAATTAAAACATCGAACTCACCGCTTAGATTTCCTGAGTTGATACCATTTGCATTAAAGCCTAAATTATAGGTAGTTTTAAAATCTTTGAAATAACTTGCAAGCGTTTCACACATATTTTTCTCTCTTTCTCTGTGTGTTTCTTGGTTTTGTATATCTTTTTTATTACTATAAAGATTTTCACAAACCAAAGTATTGTAAACCTTATTGATATGGTCTATGTTTGTAAATGCGTTTGGAATAATATAAAATTCTTCTCCATTTATTTTCCCCAATCCTACAAGGTCTATCTTTACAATATAATCAAATATTGCTTTTAGTTGTTGTAATGTATGTTTTTTTAAATCCTCATTTTCATTTAAAATATTTTGTAGAAATATGTCAATATTTCCAAAAACAATAACCTCGTTTAAACATTGCTTTTCTAGAAGATTATGATATTCTTGAATTATTTGATATATTAAAGTTTTGCCAAAAGATTGTAATTCTATACCTTCTAAATTTTCAGGATAAGGATTAAGATTAAAAATTTCAGAGAAATAAACTTTATTATTTAACCTTTGAAAAGATGTAGGATTATATAATAAAGTTGAAACCGTTTTAATCCAAGCACACAAACTTATGATTGAATGAACACTGACGTTTATATCTTCGTTTTCTATATTTTTACCAAGATAAACAAACAAATTTTTGATGTTGTCTTCATCTTTTAGTTCATAATGTTGTTGCATTTGCACACGATAATAGTACGCTTGATGCTGTTTTTGGATTAAATCAAATATTTGATTTTCATCCAAACCATCAACAGGAATAGAAGTTGTCCCATTTGGTTTTTTTATTACCTCCAAATTTTGAGTAAAAAATATACCCAAACCTTCATCAGTTTTTAGGGTTGTATCATTTTTTTGAAAGAAAATATCTTCTGAAACCTTATTTTTATTTTGGTTTGATAGGAAAAAATCTTTTGTTTTTTGTTTTTGAAATTCTAAAAAATGCCTGTTTATTTCTTCCTTTCCTTGAAATTCTGTATAAAATGATAAATCTCCATCTTTAATTAAAATGTATTCATCATACACAATCTCATCTAACATTTCATCAACAAGTGAAATATTATAAAACGCAAAAAATAAATCCCAAATATGTTCTAACAATTCTAACTCTAAGTTTGAAGGATTTTCAGTTTCTTCTAAAAAACTTAATTCTTTTTCGTTGAATATATTATTGATAGATTTGAGTGTGATTTCTGAATAAATAGGAATACCAAGATTGGTAATATCTTTTCTTTGAAACTCAAAGGCGTAAGTTGATATTTCAACAAATAAAGTTAAGATTTCTAATAACTTGCTTTTTGAAATTTTATGATTGAGAATACTAATTTTGGGGATTTTAAATTTTTTTTTTATTTTATCTTTGAATTTAATTAACTCAAAAGCATCTTTGATTTTTCTTTTAATTTGTATTGAGATATTGGGGTAATTATCCAAATCTCTAACAACTTTCTTAAGAAAATCAAAAGTTATTATATGAGAAGACGAACAGCATTTAATAAAATTATTAAGTGCTAAATCAGTATTTTCACAAGATATATTTGTGAAAAAAGAAGTAAGTGATATGTTATTAGCCATAATGTATTTAAAATGTTATAAAATTAATCATATAGATTAGGAACATTGTGAAATACATCTTATATTGAAAACGCATTCCCCCAAAAAAAGTTTCAAAAAATTTAAAAAAAATCCTTACCACTCATAAATCCCTTTCCTATCCACAAATTTCTCAAAATCTGTGCGAATTTCTGAAAGTGCATGATGAATACCAACCTCATTGATAGATTGGCTTACTTTATATTTTCCATCTACATTATCAAAAAATTGCCCTGCTGGATTTATCATAATGTACGAGCCTTTTATTTGATTTGTTGTTTCAGGGGCAAGGTCAGTAATATTTTCAAGATGTGAGTGTATTTTTATAAAACTTTCAAATTGTGTATTATCAATTAAAAAAGGTTTTACTGAATTTTCATTTTCGCCTTCAATTTCCAATACCTGCAATATTTTCCAACGATTAGGTTTTATATTTGTTAGAAATTCAGAAAAATCTTCTTGATAATTCAAAGCATTTACAACTGTATTTATTTTGAGTTTAAACCCAAATTTTTGGACTTTATCAATGATTTTGTAATATTTATCTTGTGAAAAAACGTGCTTTCCTGTGATTGCTCTACCTATTTTTAGATTTGTTTCATCATCTAAACTGTCAATACTTAAAGCAATCCAATCCAAATATTTTTTTGTTTTTTCTAAAAAATCAGTAGTTAATTTTGTGCCATTTGTAACAATGGATGTTGTTAAATTATAACTTTTGGCAATCTCTATGAGTTTTGGTAAATGTGGGTGTAATGTAGGCTCACCACCTGCGAAATTGATTTTTTGGAATAACTCGCTTTTTCCTATTAGATGAATGATGTTTTCAGCATCTTTAAAAGGTAAATGTCCTTTTGGTAAAATTGTTTTTTTTACTTCTTGGAATGTTGCAAAACAGAATTTGCAACGCATATTACAAGGTTCATACAAATGAAAATTAAGACTTGGGATAGTATTTTCCATAATTTTACAACATTGTTTTAATTGGTTTCAACGTTGCAAAATTAAAAGTTTGAAATCTGAAAACTTACCCATAATTAGGGTAATTAAAAATTAAAAGCATTGATAATCAATGCTTTACAAATTTTATATGGGTAAAATCCAAAAATATTATTATTCACCTCAAAAACTACACTGCAATCCTATCTGTAACCTAAAAGGCATTTGTTGAATACCAAAATATTTGTAAGGATTAGTGCTTTCTAAAGAGGAGCCTGCAACATATCGGTTATCAAAAATATTTTGGGCTGATACCGAAATGCTACTTTCTTTATAAACTTTATATGCAAGATGTGCATTAAACAAAAAATAACTTGGCAAATATTCTCTTTTGGTAGGATTATCTTTTTGCAAACTTGATTGTTTTTGTTCGCCTGTGTATATCATACGTGGAGCAAACGAAAAACGTCCAATACGCAAATCTACACCACTTTTTATAAGCAAATTTGTGATATTTTCAGCTTCTATATTCCCCAATTTACTACTCAATAATTCACCCATTACATAACTACAAGCCAGATAAGCTTCCAAATTTACATTTTCGGTATTATACAAATAATTGAATTGAAGTGTTCCGCCATAATTATTTTGGCGGTCTTGATTGACAACTGTCTGCACATAACCAATTGGATAACCCAAAAATTGATTATTGTATAAATTTTGGTTGTCTTTATCACTTACAAACAAATACAAATTATCCAACTGAAATAAATAACTATGCAAATCCACCGAAAAACTTTCGCCAAAACGTTGTTTTACGCCAAATTCTAAGTTTTGGGTTTTGATTGGTTTGAGATTTGGATTAGGCAGATTAAAGAAAAATGAACGGTATGTATTTTGGGTATTGTCAAAGAAAAATGAACCATAATGTGCAAAAGCAGTTTCAGGTGAAGGTGCCAAAAAACCAGAACCTGCCAATATTTTTAGAAAAGTATTAGGTGCTGGTTGGTAAAAAATACTTGCACGAGGATTTAAAGTACCTTCAAACCTTGAATTTTTGTCATATCTTGCCCCAACGCTCAAATGAAGATTTGGCATAATTTCCCATTGCCCTTGTAAAAAACCGCCCACATTAAAATATTTCAAATAAAAAAGTTTCATATTGATATTTGTTCCCAAATAAAAATTTTCTGAACCTTTTTCTGTATTCATAGGATTTTGGAGGTCAGCAGTTTTAGGCAATGCAGAAAAATTTTCGTATGTAATACCACCCAATATTTTTATATTTTTGCTAATTTCCCAACCTGCTTGTTGCTCCAATTTTGTAACAGTTCCATACGAATATTTATAACCTTTATCCATTCCTACATACACATTGCGATAATTGGATTGAGGATTAAGTTCATACGTATTAGTTGATAACAAAGAATTTAAAGATACATTTCCTATTTTTTTGCGATAGCTTATGCTTGCTTGTGTAATATTACTGCCATAAAATACATCATTGTTATAAACAGCATTGTCAGGTGTTACAGATTGGGAAGTAGAAACTTGTGCATAATTTCTAAAAAAACTAAAATTAAAATCTTTGACTTTCAGAGAAGCGTGTATATTAAATGTTTTGATAGGGTTTTGATATGTTTTTTCAAAAGGTTGTGTTGGGCTAATATCGCCAAAAATACTTTTAAAAACACCTGTTTCGTGGCTTTTTTTATCAAAATTATCATAATATTTACTAAAATCTGCCAAATTTTCTTCGTGATAACTTCCTGCTACATTTAGCCTTACATCATCAGCCAAAGGCACACTCGCCCAAACAGAAGCATTGCGATACATAAATTGCCCACCATACAAATTAAAATTAAATTGCGGTTTTTCGGAATTTCCTGTTTTTGTGATTAGATTTATAACACCTAACAAAGCATCAGCACCATACACCACCGAAGTAGTCCCATATACCACTTCTACCTGTTTAATATAATGCAATGGATAATTTTCTAATAAAGGAACTTCATCATTGGTAGCAGGCGAAACACGCACACCGTCCAACAAAATCACAAATTTGTCGTGTCCCATTACACCCCTAAATCCATTATTTGTATTTTTTTGTTCGTGTGATATTTCATCAAATTTTAGTTCAGGAAGGTCTTTTAACAAATCTTGAAGGCTTCTATATCCACGAATTTGGATTTGTTCTTGTGTGATAACCCTTATCATTGCAGGAGCTTTGCTGGCATCTTCTGCGATAAGACTTGCGGAAGTAATTTGAATATCTTTCCAAGATTTTTCAGGTTGATTTTTTAAAACTTCCTCAATGGAAGGCTTAAAAAGGCTATCTTCTTTGGGTGTTTGGGCTAATAATGGAAATGTAAGAAAAATATTATACATCATCATAATTTGTATGATTATAGATGAATATGTAATTTTTTGCGTAGATTTTTGTATAATTTTATACAATTTTGCTTGTAAAAGTAATTTCATCACAATATTTTAATTAAGTGCTAAGTGAAAGAATTTATAAATGAATGTTATTTTTGAATAATAACAACCAAAATCAATCAAAAAATCAATCAATATTTCTGCCAAATATTACAATAAAACATTAAATATTTGTTACTTTTTTGGTTATTCAATTTATAAAAAATGTTATTTTTAGTTATTTTTAGTATATAAAAATGCAAAATAAGCTCAAAAATTTTGGGTTTATTTTGCATTTTTTTAAATATTGATGTCTAATTCCCAATTCCTAATTCTTATGGTGCAATTCTGCTAATTTCCCAATTATTTAGGTTAGGATTTCCTGTTTTTTCATATACGATACGGTCGTGTAGGCGACTTCTGCGACCTTGCCAAAACTCAAAATAAGTAGGAAAAATCTTGTAACCGCCCCAATAAGAAGGTTTTTTGATAGGAGAATCTTTATAAAATTCTTCTATTTTTGCAAATTGATTTTCAAGCCAATTTCTATTTTCTACTTTTTCGCTTTGTGGTGAAGCAAACGCACTTATTTGCGAAAGTCTTGGACGTGTTTGGAAATAAGTCAAAGATTGAAAATGCGGTATTTTTCTAATAACACCTTCCAATCTGATTTGTCGCTCCAATTCAGCCCAATAAAATGTAACTGCAATGTGGTCATTTTGGGTCATTTGCATTCCTTTTTTACTCAAATAATTGCTATAAAAAACAATTCCATCATTTTCTATTTCTTTCAAAAGCACAATTCTTGCACTTGGTTTGCCTTCTGGCGACACGGTAGAAAGGTGCATCGCAGTTGGCTCTGTAATTTGTGCATCTATGGCATTTTGTAGCCACGTTTCAAGTTGTGTAAAAGGATTTTTGGTTACATCTGTTTCGTCCAATGTTTTTTGGGTATAATCTTGGCGAATTTGGGTAAGGTCAAGCATACGAGTTCAAGGTTTAAGGTTCAAAGTTTAAGGTTCAAAGTTTAAGGTTCAAAGCTCAAAAATACAATAAAATCCTGTTAATATTGAAAATTCTAAAAATCCTGGTTATTTTTGTTTAAATTTAATGAATTTATTTAAAATATGAAACTCCAAAATTTTCAAACTTTATTGGCAAAAATTTATACAGATGAATTATTTAGAAATGATTTTTTTGAAAATCCTGTATTATTTGCCCAAAAATATGATATTTCAACAGAAAATTTGGAAATATTAGCTACACAATACAAGCAAGAAATTCAATTATTTAGCCAAACACTTCTCAACAAAAGATTATTTGCCATCAAAAATATTTTACCAAAAACATATTTTATTTTTCAAGAAAATTCAAAAAAAAATGAAAAAAATAAGGATATAAAATTTTATTTTGAAAAATTTTGTCAAAAAAATACACTTTTTTCAGAAAATAGATACCTTCAAGATGCTTTTGATTTTGGTGTTTTTTTAAGGAAAAATAATTTTTTTGGTGAAAATTTATCTGAAAAACAAAAAAATATTATTATTTTAGAATATCTAAATTTACGCACAGGAAACAAACCTTTTTTTAGGTTTTTAATCAAAAAAAATCTTTTTTTTGTGCATTTATATGTGTTTGGAAAGTATTTTAAAATACAAGCCCCCTAACCCCCAAAGGGGGAACAAGTCCAAAGAGGAATTTTAAACGTGTAATTTTTCAATTAAAAATTATTGTGTATTTACTCCCCCTTTGGGGGTTGGGGGGCTACTTTTTAAACCTTTATCCCCACAAGTAGCACATCATCAGTTTGGTGATATTTTCCTTGCCATTTTTCCAATTCTGAAATAATGCGTTGTTTTTGTTCAGAAAGCGAAAGATGGCTAATTCTCAATAAAAATTCACGCATATTTTTTTTCATATATTTTTGACCTTTTTCACTACTTCCCCCAAATTGGTCTTGAAAACCGTCAGAAGTCATATAAAAAATATCATCATCTTTTACTTCCAAAGTGATTTTTTCAAAAGATTTTTGTTGTGTTTTGGAAGAAAAACCAATAGAATGTTTGGAAGTAGAGAAAAACTCAATCTCAAAATCACGCACACGATATAATGGGTGTCCGCCTGAACCTGAATATGTGATTTCTTTTTTGTGTTCATCATACACCAAAATCGCAATTTCCATTCCGTCCTGAATTTGTTTCT
>JAAFIN010000010.1:0-33579 GCA_013297825.1 Cytophagales bacterium | reverse complement strand
CAAAATTCTGTCAGGAGAAATAATTTTTTTCTCATTGATAATTTCATTCAAAATTGAATATCCCATCACCGTCATAAACGCACCAGGCACACCGTGTCCTGTGCAGTCTGCACAAACTAATATTTTAATTTTTGGGGAATATTCCACATCATTTTTTGAATTTTCTTTTTCTACTTCATATTGATATGGAAAAATAGAATTTGTTTTTGAGAAACTTTGGGCAAATTGATTGGCATTATTTATATTTTTTTGATTGGCATTTTGATTATTTTCAAAAATATTTTTTTCGCCAAACCAATAAAAATCACCTGAAACAATATCTTTTGCCCTCAAAAATACAAACGCCTCTGGAAAACTTTCCTCAATATGCGTAATATCGTGAAAAAGTGAGCTTTGAATCCTGCTTGCGTAATTGATGCTATTACGCATTTCTTGATGACTTTTTTCTACTTGAATATTTTTTTTATTGATTTCATCACTTTTAGCTTGAATTTCATTACTTTTTTCGGTGATTTCGTCATTTTTCAATGAAATTTCAATGGTACGCTGTTTTACTTTTTCCTCCAATTCTGATGTAACTTTTTGTTGCAAAACATCATTTTCTTGTAGTTGAATTATCAAATCACGTTGAGCATTGTGTTTGTCATCTTCCATTTGTCGGTATCTTTCACTTAGTCCCAATGAAAACGTAAATATTTGGGCAATTACACCAAGTTGATAATAAATAATGTTATTATAAAGTTTCAAAACACCTGACGCACCCAAAAACAACAAAAGCCCTCCGCCAATCATAAGGATTGTTCCAATGGCAAAATAGCGTGCAGGTCTTTCGCCCATTGCCAAAATAAAAAGCAAAATAATCAGTAAAATAGCTTGTATTCCACCAAAGAATATGCGTTCTATTTGCATATAATCCGAATAACTTATGGAAACTAAAACCACCAAAGCAACCAATAAACCACCAAAAACAAACGAAACTATTTTAATTACCATATCCCAAATAGGCATTTCTCGCCAAGTTTGGAGGTAATTTCGCATAAAAAACAAATACGCCAAAAATCCTAAATGTGCAGAAAATGGAATATAAAAGAAATCAAAATCAGGAAATTCTCCTAAAAAAAACTCACTTATATAGCCATAAAAACTTAGAAAATAAATAGAAGTTGTAAAAATATACAATACATAATAAATGTAAGTTTTATCTGCTAATGTAATAAAAAGTAAAAGATTATAAAAAAGCATCATCCACAAAAGCCCTTGAAAAAATCCTTGAATAAGATTTTCCCAAATTGCATTTTCTTGCCAATGCCTTTTGGGAATAATTTTTAGATTCAAATCAGGTGAGAGATTGATGTTATTTTTAAATTTTATAAAAAGTGTTTTTACACCGCTTTGAGCAGGCAAAAATATCTCTGCAATGTTATAACGACCTGTTTTTATGGTTTTTTGAGAAGTTTTTACGAGTTGTCCTGTAATGTGAAGGTCATATTTCCCGTTATTTTGGGGCATATAAACCTCTACATTTGATACTTTTCCCAAACTCAAAATCCAATCTTCGTCTTGAGGTGTATTATTTTGGACTTTTAGGCGAAGCCAATAAGTCGCAAAAGGCTCTAATTCGTGATTGTGATAGGTTTTTAATGTAAATTTAGATTGAATTTCTGCTTTGCTAATGTCTTCAATTGTGAGTTTTCCTGTTTCATCTTTCAAAAAAGGCAAAGGACTTTCTTGGAGGTGATAAGATTGCAGAATTTGGGCAAAATGTAGGATTTCGTCCAAAGATTGCATTTTATGTTTTTGATTTTGGTTTAAAATATCTTGTGCAGATAAATTTTTACAAAATAAAACATTGATAAATATTGAAATTATTAAAAGTAGTAATTTTTGTGTCATATTCTAAAATAATGGTGAATGTTAAATGAAGCCCCCTAACCCCCAAAGGGGGAATTTTAAATGGTGAATGGTGTTCGCCAAAATTTCATTTTTTTGTAATAATACACAACAACCTCAAAAAACGCAAAATAAAAAAGCACCTCTTTATAAATTATATAAAAAAGGTGCTTTTTTTTAATTTTTAATAAATTTTTTAGTCATCTGTGTTGATATTTGATATTTAATTATTAATACCTGACACCTAATTACTGACACCTGACTACTATAGAACTTATTTTTCTTGTTGCTTTTCCTTATGTTTTGTTAATTGTGTGCGTAGGTTTTCGGTTGCTTCATCACAAGCAATTTCAAATGTTTTTTCGTGTGATTTTGCAAATAAAGAAGTTCCAGGCAAATTGATTTTTATCTCTACTGCTTTATTTTCACGTGCAGAATGTTCTTTGTCGCCTTTTTCCAATCTAAGAAAAACCTCTACATCAGTCATACGGTCGTAAAAAGTTTGTAATTTTTCAATTTTTTTACGAACAAAATCTAATAATTTGACATCAGCGTCAAAATGGATAGAATGAATTTGGATATCCATAAGCAAAAAGCTAAAAAATGTGAATAGATTGAATAAAAAAAATATTAAAAGTATGAAAAATACTAAAAAATATCTTTTTTCATAATTATATAATGTTATTCTAACATTGCCCTAATATAGTTTTATGTTTTTAGAAAAACAAATTTTTTATACAAAAAATAAATTTTATTTTTATTTTTTGTAATCATTATAAAAAATATGTACTTTTGGCTATAAAATGATATTATTTTTTCACAGCATTTTTCTTGTATTTTTTACTTCAAACACAGTATTTTATTTTTAAAAATTTTATTTTAAAAAAATGGTAAAATTAGGCTATACAATTTTATATGTAGCAAATGTTACGCTTGCGATTGAATTTTATGAAAAAGCATTTGGCTTCCAACGCAAATTTATCACAGAGGACGGTTTGTATGGAGAATTATTGACAGGCGAAACCACACTTGCGTTTGCAGGCGTGGAATTTGTAAAAAACAATTTTTCTAATGGTGGTTTTACACAAAGCACACGCCAAAATCCTCCTTTTGGCATAGAAATAGGCTTTGTAACTGATGATGTAATTTTGTACGTCCAAAAAGCACGTGATTTGGGTGCAACATTGGTTTCTGCTCCTGAAAATAAGCCTTGGGGACAAATGGTAGCTTATGTGAGAGATTTGGACGGTTTTTTGGTGGAAATATGCACCGAAGTAGGAAGTGATGATTGAGAAAGTATAAAGGTGTAAGGGGAAAGTAGTCAGGAGAAAGTACAAAATACACAACAGCCTGTTGTACTGACACCTGATTCCTGACACCTAATTCCTGACACCTGATTCCTGATTCCTGACACCTTACTACTTTTACCTTTATATAAAAAATGTTTAATTATTTGGAATTATAAAAAAAACATATTTAATTTGCTAAATAAAAGTACATTTTTTATTCTTTTTTATTCAAAATAAAAAAGAATAAAAAAAACACCAAAAATTTAAACTAAAAATATTAAATATATGTATAGCCCAGCAGAAATTTCAAAAATCCTTTTTTTGGATATAGAAACTGTAAGAGGACATTATTCTTTTGATGACCTTTCAGAAGGTATGCAAAAAATGTGGAAACACAAATCCAATAGCATCAAAGTAGAAAACCCTGAACAAGATAATCCGCATTATAAATACCACGACAGAGCAGGAATTTTTGCAGAATTTGGGCGTGTAGTGTGCATAAGTTTTGGTTTTGCATATTTTCTAAATGGGGTTACAAAAATCAAAGTAAAATCTTTTTTTGGGGAAGATGAACGACAAATTTTGATAGATTTTGCAAATTTATTAGACCAAAAATTTTCGGATTGGAAATTAGGAGCGCACAATGGAAAAGAGTTTGATTTTCCGTATTTATGCAGGCGTATGATTATTCACCAAATACCAATGCCTCGCCTTTTGCAAATTCAGAATAAAAAACCTTGGGAAGTGCCACATTTGGATACTTTAGAAATGTGGAAATTTGGAGATTACAAAAATTTTACAAAATTAGAGCTTCTTTGTCAGCTTTTTGGTGTGCCTACGCCCAAAGATGATATTGATGGTAGTCAAGTAGGAAACGTTTTTTGGGAAGAAAAAGACTCTGAACGCATTGCTCGTTATTGTGAAAAAGACGTTGTAGCTACCATTCAAGTTTTTTTGAAATTTTGTCTTTTTGATATTGTGCCACAAGATAATATTGATACAAGCCTCGCAAAAGTGGAGATGGAATAGAAGGTTTAAAAGTTTAAGGTTTAAGGTTCAAGGTTTAAAGTTTAAGGTTCAAAAATGTATTTGGTTGTTCCATTTCTCACTAAAAGACTATTTTCATTCCTAATTCCTAATTCTTAATTCTTAATTCGTGTATTTTCTCCACTTTTCAATAACTTCTTTCAAATCTTCAGGGATTTCAGAGTTAAATTGTGCAAACTCTTTGGTCGTTGGGTGGATAACGCCCAAAGATTTGGCGTGTAATGCTTGGCGTGGAAGTATTTCAAAGCAATTTTGCACAAATTGAACATACTTTGCGGTTTGTTGTCCTCTAAGTATGGCATCTCCTCCATAAGTCATATCGCCAAAAAGTGGGTGTCCAATGTATTTAAAGTGTGCCCTTATCTGATGAGTGCGACCTGTTTCAAGATTACATTTTACCAAAGACACATAATCGCCAAATGTTTCTAAAACTTCATAATGTGTGATGGCGTGTTTGCCATATTCGCCTGTTGGATAGGCGGTCATCACACGTCTATCCTTTGCACTTCTGCCAATATGCACATTTATCGTTCCTTTTTTCTCTTTTGGAACGCCCCAAACGAGGGCATAATAGGTTCTTTCTATAGTGTGGTCAAAAAATTGCTTGCATAAATAAGTTAAAGATTCATCTGTTTTGGCTATGACCAAAAGTCCAGAGGTATCTTTGTCAATTCTATGCACAAGTCCTAACCTTTCATCAGCATTTTTGGGAAGATTATCAAAACGATAGGCAAGTGCATTGAGTAAAGTACCATTCCAATTATTAAACGCTGGGTGTACAACCATACCTGGTTTTTTGTTGATAATAAGCATATCATTGTCTTCATATACTATATCAAGTGGTATGTTTTCAGGTATAATATCACCGTTGCGTGGTGGCTTTGGGAAAGATATTCGTATATCGTCAAAAGGTTTTACTTTATAATTGGCTTTTGTTTCTCTACCATTTACCTTAATAAATCCTGCGTCTATGCTATTTTGTATTTTGTTTCTGCTTATTTTGCTAAATCTATTCAAAAGGTATTTATCAATTCTTAATAATTCTTGACCTTTATCTACTATTATAGCAAAATGCTCAAATAATTCTTGTAGATGTTGTTCTTCATCTTCCTCATCTACAAAATCATCTTCATTGTCGTTATTCATTATTGTATTTTTATTTTATAATATTAGATTGTATTTTTAAAATATTAAAATAAATGCTTTAAGTATTAAATTGTAATTGTTATTTATTAAAATAAATGCTTTAAATATTAAATTGTGATTGTTATTTATTAAAATAAATGCTTTAAATATTAAATTGTAATTGTTATTTATTAAAATAAGTGCTTTAAATGTTAAATTGTAATTGTTATTTATTAAAATAAATACTTTAAATATTAAATTGTAGTTATTATTTATTAAAATAAATGATTTAAGTATTAAATTAAAATATCTATTTATTAAATTTAATGAACTATATAATAATTTTTATTAAAAAAATAAAGAAATATTTTTGTATTATATAAAAACATTACCGTTTTATTGCCAAGAACAGCCAAACAGCCAGATTCTTTCAGAATGACACCTAAATAAAAAAAAGCATTTCACAAAAATTATTAGAGAATAATTCATCATTCATAATTCATAATTTATAATCCATAATTCATCATTCATCATTTACTTAAATATTTCAAAAGTTTTATTTTTTTTAGCATCTTCATACATTTGTTTTTCCATTTTTTGAAGAAGTTGTACTTTTCTTTGATTAACAATCATTTGTTTGATGCGATTTCTTACAAATTCCAAAGGCGAAGGTTGATTAGAAATTTTGTAATCTTTTATCAAAAGATAATAGGTAGAAACATCATCAGAACTTTCAGAAAAGCGATTGGCACGCAAAAAGTCTGTTTTATTAGCAATTTGTTGAAAAGGCGTATTTTTTATCATTTGTTCAAACTCAACCCAAGTGCTATCATTTAATATTGCTTGAAAAGAAGATTTTGCACAAAGTTCTTTTATTTTTTGGTTATCGCCTTGTGAGATAGTAGTACGAATTTCATCTTTTTTTTCTTCGTTTTTGGTTGTTTTTATCAAAAAAGCCTTTATAATATTTTGTTTTAATTCAAAATTAGCAGGATTATTTTTATAATAATCATCTATTTCAGTTTGTTTTACATTGGTATCAAGGTTTTTTTTGACATAATCTTTTTCAAATTCGTATGCCAACAAATCATAACGATAATCCAAAAGTTTGCGTTCTATTTCATTTTCATTGATTTTGGTATCTTTTTGTGCTTGTTGCAAAAGTAGTTGTTTTCTAATCCACGTTTGCATATAACGATTGATGATTTCAATGCTATCTTTTTTGTTAGTTCCTATACCTACAAGTCCTATGAGGTCTTTTGCATAAAGTTTTTTATCACCCACACGTGCAAGTGTTTTTTCTTGTTGTGGATTGGATTTTCCACAAGAAAAAATAAAAATAGTAATAAAAACAAAAATAAAATTTTTGATAAGTATTTTGGTAAATGTTTTAGTAGTCGCTTCCAGATGCTTGTTGTTGGTCATTTTTGAGGTAAAAAAAAATTCAATGACAAAGATAAATCAAAAATTTTATAAAAAAATGCAAATTTTATGAAAAACAAAAACATCAACAGAAAACCCAAATGTTATTTGTTTTTTGTTGATGTTTTTATATATATTTTGGGCAACCGCACATATATTCTGGGCAACCGCAAGGGTTGCCCCTACGTTTTTTTTAAACCGTTGCTAATACTTTTGGTGCGCCTGCAAGGATTTCTTCATTTGCAAAATTTGCAAATTTTGTAAAGTTTTTATTAAACAATTCTGCTAAATGTTGGGCTTTTTTGTCGTAAGCACTTTTATCTGCCCAAGTGTTGCGAGGATTAAGAATTTCAGCAGGAACATTATTACAAGTTGTTGGCATTTCAACACCAAAAATAGGGTGTTTTTCAAAAGTAATTTTATCCAAATTACCAGCCAATGCCTCTCTAATCATAGCACGTGTAAAACCAAGTTTCATACGTGAGCCTGTTCCATAAGAGCCACCTGTCCAACCTGTATTGATAAGCCAAACATTTACTTTATTTGCTTTCATTTTTTCGCCCAAAAGTTCCGCATATTGTGTAGGGTGCAATGGCAAAAATGCTTGTCCAAAACACGCTGAAAAAGTAGCTTGTGGCTCTAATACACCTACTTCAGTACCTGCAACTTTGGCAGTATAACCTGAAATAAAATGATACATTGCTTGTCCTGCGGTCAATCTTGAAATAGGAGGCAACACCCCAAAAGCATCAGCAGTTAAGAAAAAAATGTTTTTAGGAATATCTGCAACAGATTTTTCTTTGGCATTTTGGATAAAATGAATAGGGTAGGAGGTACGTGTATTTTCGGTAACTGATTTGTTCAAATAATCAGGTGTGCGTGTATTAGGCGTAAATCTTGTATTTTCTAAGATTGCACCAAATTTAATAGCATCAAAAATCTCTGGCTCTTTTTCTCTTGTAAGGTCAATAACTTTGGCATAACAACCACCTTCAAAGTTAAAAATATGGTCATTTGCCCAACCGTGTTCATCATCACCAATTAGTTGGCGTGAAGCATCAGCAGAAAGTGTGGTTTTGCCTGTTCCTGACAAACCAAAAAATACCGCAGTGTCGCCTTCTGCACCTACATTAGCAGAGCAGTGCATAGAAAGCACTTTGTGGTGATGTGGCAATGTATAATTTAATACTGAAAAAATACCTTTTTTCATTTCACCAGCATAACCTGTTCCACCAATCAAAATAACACCTTTTGTAAGGTTAAGAATTGTAAAATTAGCGTTTTTTGTGCCATCTTCTGCAGGATTTGCTTTAAATTCAGGTACGCAAATAATGGTAAAATTAGGCTCAAAACCTGCCAATTCTGACGCTTCTGGGCGAATAAACATATTGTAGCAGAACATATTTTGCCACGCTTGGGTATTCACTACACGCAATTTTAGGCGATAATTGTCGCTTGCACCTGCGTAGGCATCACGTACATAAAGATTTTTATCTTGCAAAAAAGCTATCATTTTAGCCTGCAACGCATCAAATTTTTCAGGAGAAAATTCAAAATTAATATCGCCCCACCATACTGTTTTTTCAGTATGTTCATCTTTTACCACAAATTTATCCTTAGGAGAACGCCCTGTAAAAGTGCCTGTATCACACATAATAGCCCCATTTTCAGCCAAAACACCCTCTTTGTTTTGCAAAGCGTGTTCCACAAGTTCAGCAGGACTAAGATTCCAAAAAGCAGTTTTATTGGTATTGATGCCCATTTTATCAAGTGAGTGGGCAGTAGAAGGAGTGCCAGATATTTGCATAAATCTATAAATTTAGAATTTTTTGAGGGTTTGCAATAGGAGAACTTTATACTATTATTTTGCAAAATATTATTATTTTGCAAAGTTATATAAATTTCAAACGATTGCAAAAATTTTTTTATGAAAAAAACCAAATTTTTTTTGGTTTTTGTGTTTTTTTAAATGCAAATTCAAAATTTTATAAAAGATTACTTTTTCTTCTTATTTTTTCAATTCCCCAAATTTTATATAATTATATTCAGGTGTTGCTTTAAAAAGTTGGTCAAGAATTGCAATGTGTCCAGAACCAAATAATACCAAAATTCTGTCTTTGGGAGAAGTGGTTGCTCTTTGAATATTTCTAAAAATTCTAAGATTCCTGTCATACCAATCCACAGCCAACACATCAGCACCTCTATAAGTACCGAGTTTGAAATCGCCTAATAAATATGCTCCATAATCTCTTTGAAGTGCTTTTTGGGAATTTAGGTATTTAAAATAATCCAACAAAGGAATTTGAGTTGATAACTTGGTGCTGTAATCTGAATATTTATTATAATTATCATTGGCAGTAAATTTATAATCTTTTGCCATTTCCATAAAATATGGACGAATTGTGAGTGAATCTTTGTTGCTTGTCAAATCATCAGCCACAGAAGAAGCATCTATGGAATAAAGTGTGTCCAAATTAAACCTTTTTGCCAATTTAAAACCTATTTGTACTCTTTCATCTTTGGAAAAAGCCATTTTACCATATTGAAATTGTTTGTATTTTTTCATTGCATTCCATTGTGGGAGTGCTTCTATCATTATTTTATTTGGTTTAAAAATAGCAATGTAATCTAAAAGTTCTTTGAGTTCTTGTTGTTTTTTTTCAGATAAAATATTGATTTGATTGCCTTCTTCCACTTTGTAAGCATCATTGTTGTAATATTCAAAATGAAAACAACCTACCAAAAATACCTGTGGAAGACTGTCTTTGTTAGGAATAAGAAAAGTGTCAGGGTCTTTGGGTGTGATTTGTGAAAAGGCATATTGCCCCAAAATAATGTGTATAAAAAGGCTTAAAAAAAATGATTTTAGGGTTTTCATAAAGTTTTTTTTGTGAAAAGTAAGGTAAAAGTTAAATATATAATGTGAGTTGCGTAAAATTTGGTCTTTGTAACCCCACCCAACCCTCCCCAGAGGGGAGGGCTTTCGCAAAGCGTTGATAATCAATGAGTTACATTCCCCTCCCCTCTGGGGAGGGGCAAGGGGTGGGGTTTGAAAGTAGATATTTTCATCAAAATTTTATACTATTTTAAGTGTTTTCATTTTACGCAACTTAAATTATATATAAAAAAAACAAACTTACCAAATTTTTAACTAATTCTACTCCAAAAACTTGCTTGTTTTTGATAGGTGGTAATATAATTTTTGATTGGGAGATTTTCCTCGCTTTCTAAATAGGTATCTTTTTCTAATATTTCATCAGCAGTTTTGCGTGCTTCTTGCAAAATAATCGCATCTTTTGCCAAATCAGCAATCACCAAATCAATCACGCCACTTTGTTGTGTGCCTGCGATATCACCAGCACCTCTGAGGCTCAAATCCACATCTGCAATCTCAAAACCATTATTTGTGCGTTCCATTGTTTCCAAACGCACACGTGCATCAGCACTTAATTTGGATTCAGTCATTAGTACGCAATAAGATTGTTCTGCACCACGTCCCACACGCCCACGTAATTGGTGAAGTTGTGAAAGTCCAAATTTTTCAGCATTTTCAATGACCATTACAGAGGCATTAGGCACATTTACGCCTACCTCAATTACGGTAGTTGCTACCATTATTTGCGTTTCCATATTTTTAAAACGTTGCATTTCAAAATCTTTATCTACGCTACTAAGTTGTCCGTGTACCATACTAATAAAATATTCAGGAAATGCACGAGATATGGATTCGTAACCGTCCATTATATTTTTGTAAGATAATTTTTCAGATTCTTCAATAAGTGGATACACGATATAAATTTGTCTGCCTTTTTTTAATTCTTCTCGCATAAACTCAAAAACCCTTAATCTGGCACTTTCGTAACGGTGAGCGGTGATAATTGGCTTGCGTCCTGCGGGCAATTCATCAATCACAGACACGTCCAAATCACCGTACAAAGTCATTGCCAAAGTACGAGGAATAGGTGTAGCGGTCATTACAAGAATATGCGGAGCAAGCACAGGATTTTTTTGCCAAAGTTTTGCACGTTGTTGGACGCCAAATCTATGCTGTTCATCAATCACACAAAGCCCCAAATTTTCAAATTGGACTTTATCCTCAAAAAGTGCGTGTGTGCCAATCAAAATTTTGAGATTGCCATTCATTAGTCGTTCATTCATTACACGTCTATCACGTTGGCGTGTAGAACCTGTCAAAAGGTCAATCGTAACGCCTAATTTATCTGCAAAAACTTTTAATCCTTCATAGTGTTGTTCTGCTAATATCTCGGTTGGGGCAACCATACACGCCTGACTGCCATTGCTCACCACCATTAGCATACAAATAAAAGCTACCATTGTTTTACCACTTCCTACATCACCTTGAATTAGCCTATTCATTTGTCTGCCTGATGTCATATCTTGATGAACTTCTTTACAAACACGTTTTTGGGCATTGGTAAGTTCAAAAGGGAGATATTTGGCATAAAATTCAGTTAGAAGGTCTAATTTTTCACAAATAAGTCCAGCATTTTGAATTTTTTGAACTTTATTTTGTTTTAATAATCGTAATTGAATAAAAAATAATTCTTCAAATTTTAATCTTCTTTTTGCGTGGTTGAGCCATTCTGGGCTTTGTGGAAAATGTATTTGATAAATGGCATTTTGGCGAGAAGCAAATCTATATTTTTGAATAATCCAATTTGGTAGATTTTCTTCTATGTGATTGTACGCAATATTGATGAGATTACGCACAAAAGTTGCTAAGACTTTATTGGTAATAAATCTTTTTTTGAGTTTTTCGGTGAGGTTATAAATAGGTTGCAGAAAACCTGTTTGTTCTTCTGCGGAAGTGAATAATTCCAATTCAGGATGCACGATGGAATATCTGCCATTGTAAAATTGTGGCACACCAAATACAAGATATTCGGTTTCTACTTTCAAAGTTTTCATTATCCAAGACACACCTTGAAACCAAAGTAATTGCATTGTATTGCCTTCATTATCCACAAAATTTCCTACAAGTCGTTTTTTGGCATCTTCGCCTATGACTTCCATTTGCATTACTTTTCCCCTGAGTTGTACGTAAGGCATATCAGGCGTGAGTTCGTTGATGGTATATATTTTGGTGCGGTCTTCGTGTCTGAACGGAAAATATTGAATAAGACTTTTGTAATCTATTATTTTGAGTTCTTTGTTCAATAAATCAGCTTTTTGCGTACCCACACCTTTTAGGTATTCTATGCGTGTTTCCCAAAAATTAGACATTTCAATAATGTTGAATGGTAAATGTTAAATGGTGAATGAAACAGCCAAATTCAATGTTAAATGATAAATGTTGAATTATGAATGAAACAGCCATTTTATTTTACAAAATTATAAAAAAAATGCGTATTTATACACATTTTTAATTTTTTAGTTAAAAAAATAAACAGATGAATAATTAGGAATTAAGAATTAGGAATTAAGAATTAGGAATTAAGAATTAGGAATTAAGAATTAGGAATTAAGAATTAGGAATTAAGAATGAAACAGCCAACTGTCTTAATTAGGATTTAAAGATGAGCAGGATTTTTTTTATCTTAAACTTTAAACCTTAAACTTTTAAACCTTAAACTTTTTTATGCTAAATTTTTTGACTTTATTAAAAGGTTATATCAAAAAAATGCTTTATTATAAATCTGAAAAATCTTTTGAAAAAATTATTTATACGAACTATTTTAATTTAAAAAATAATATTTTAAAGGAAATTTTGAAAGGGGAGGAGGCAAATAACTTGACTTTTGAAGTGTTGCAAAAAAATAAACCTTGTTTGGTTGGTCGTTTGGGAAGTGTGGAACAACAAGTTTTACACGAATTTTTGGCTCAAAAAAAATGGTCAAAACAGACTTTACAAAATATGCCTAATAATGCAGGTTTTTTTCCTGTAAACAACCAAAATTTAGAGAAATTTGCGAATTTATACCTAAAATGTGTTGAGAATGTGGATATTTTGGGGGTTTGGTTTAATGAAGGCGAAAAATATTTGTGTGAAAATTATGCTCAAAATGCTGATTTTGTTACGCTTAATTCCTTAGAACCTTATTATCACAATGAAGCGTGGAGTAGAATTTTAGAGCATAAAAAAGTGCTTGTAATTCACCCTTTTGCAAAAAGCATAGAAAAGCAATATTCAGAAAAAAGACAATATTTATTTGAAAATAAATTTATTTTACCAGAATTTTCTTTGCAGGTTTTGCCTGCTGTTCAAAGCATTGCACACACGAAAACGCCTTTTAATTCGTGGTTTGAGGCATTGGAATTTATGCAAAATGAAATCCAAAAATGTGATTTTGATGTTGCGTTGATTGGTGCAGGTGCGTATGGATTGCCCTTAGGGCATTTTATAAAAAATATGGGCAAACAAGCAATTCATTTGGGCGGTGCTTTACAAATATTATTTGGTATAAAAGGCAAAAGATGGGAAGAAAAGCCTTTTTTTCAAAATTTGTTTAATGAATATTGGGTAAAACCAAGTGAGGAAGAAACACCACTTTTTGCTAAAAATGTAGAAAAAGGGTGTTATTGGTAGGATTTGAATATTTCTTTGATTTGTTGTTCAAATATGGGCTGTGCTTATTTGGCGTAGAGTTTCGCACTATTTGTTTTCAAATATTCCTTAATTTGTTCAAAGTTCATATCCGCCATTTTCAAAGATATGTCTTCTTTGATGGTTCTAAAAGTTTTGACTGTGTCAAAATCTTTTTCCTGTAATGTTTTTTTAATTTCAGTCTTCATATTCTAAAATTTCTTTTGGGCGGTGCTTTACAAATATTATTTGGTATAAAAGGCAAAAGATGGGAAGAAAAACCTTTTTTTCAAAATTTATTTAACGAACATTGGGCAAAACCAAGTGAGGAAGAAACACCACTTTTTGCTAAAAATGTAGAAAAAGGGTGTTATTGGTAAAAAATTATTTTTTAATTTTTGGCGTAATTTCTGGCATATTTCCCGAATTTTGATTGGTTTTATTGTTGTTATCACAATTTCCATCAGGTATTTTGCCACACAATCCACATACTGCACCCTCGCCATTGAGTAATACATTGCGAGATGCACAGGTTCCTTTGAGTTCTTGACCTTTGATAAGCAAGCCCAAACTTAACAATGTCGCAAAAAGCATCATCACACCTATACTTATAAGCACTGTTATCATAAAATTTTTTTATTTTTTGTTGAACAGGGTATAAAACCCTATTTTATTGATATTTCTCAAAACTAAAACAAAAAATTCTGAAAAAAGATTTTTTATAAAATAAAAATTCTAAAACAAAAAACCTACTTTTATTCCAAACAAGGTATTATGCCCTGAAAAATTTGCTAAATCATTGCGATATACATTCAAAAGCCCTGCATTTCCATACGCCTGCACACGCAAAACTGAATAACTTGCCATTGCAATATCCACCCCAAAACTACCACTTATAAGTGCATCAAATCGTCTAAAATTATTGCTTTGGTTATCTCTGATATGATTTCCTGAACCTGTCAAATCCAAATAAATTCGTGTTGTCCAAAAATTATAAGAAGGAATTAACCCAATACTCCCTGACCATTTTATGCCTTGTCCTTTGCCAATAAATTTACTTCGCCAAATAAGATTTAAAGGCATTTCCCAATGATTAAATCTCAAACGAAAGCGTGTGGTAGAATCCCCTGTTTCGTCAGGATAAAAAATGCCTGCACCTCTTTGCTGAAAACCTAATCCTATGCCAAAACCTAAGTTTTTGGTAAAAAAACGATTATAAACAAAGTGTCCGCCCAAGCTTGGCTTAAAAAAATAAGGCTCAACTTGATTGCCAAAACTTAATGATGTCCAAGAATTATTATATTCAAAACCAAAATATTGTTTTTTGTCCAAAATATTTGGTATTTGGGCGGTGTCTAACACAGGTTTTGTGGGCAATTCGTATTTTTGTGCAAATGTTTTATTGAAAAAAATTATACTCAAAAGAAGAAGCCCCTTAACAAAGCCCCCCAACCCCCGAAGGGGGCGTAAGTTTAAAGAGGGAATAAAAGCAAATAAATAATTAAACATAAAATAACTATGAATGAATATAAAACAAAAAAGAAACAAAATAAAAAATGTTATTCAGTTCCCCCTTTGGGTTTTGGGGTGCTTTTATAAAAGAAAGCGAATAACAACGGAAAAATCAATAACGTAAGAATTGTAGCACTTACCATTCCACCAATTACCACAATCGCCAAAGGTTTTTGGGTTTCAGAGCCAATGCCTGTTGCGGTTGCTGCGGGCAAAAGTCCAATCGCAGCCATCAAAGCGGTCATTACCACAGCCCTTGTGCGTGATTTTACGCCATCTTTGAGTGCCTCCAAAAGTGGCATTTTTAATTCAAGGTTTTTCTTAAAAACTGAAATTAAAATTACCCCATTTTGAATACAAACCCCAAACAATGCAATAAAACCAATTCCAGCAGAAATGCTAAATAATGTTCCTGTAATGTGCAACGCCAAAACCCCACCAATCAACGCAAAAGGTACATTTAATAACACAAGCCCTGCATCTTTGGCATTGCCAAATGCCATAAATAACAACATAAATATTGCTAATAAACACAATGGAACAACTTGAACAAGTGTATTAGAGGCTCTTTGTTGATTTTCAAATTCACCTACCCATTCTATTTTATAACCTTTTGGTAATTTGATGGATTTATTTACTTTTTGTTGTGCCTCTGCAATGGTTGTTCCCATATCACGCTCACGAATAGAAAATTTTATCCCAATAAAACGAGCATTGTTATCTCTATACACGAAAGCCCCACCTGTATTTTTGGTAATTTCTGCAATTTCTTTCAAAGGAACTTTGTTTTTTTTGATGGTTGGGACTTTTAGGTTGTCAATGTCTGCTTCTGTTCTGCGATATTCAGGCAAATAACGCACACGCACATCAAATTTCTTTTCTTGTTCGTAAAAAAATGTAGGTGTTTTTCCACCGATTGCCATTTCAATCACTGCTTCAGCGTCTGCAATGGTTACACCATAACGAGCCATTTTTTCTTGGTCAAGTTTGATAGAAAGTTCTGGTTGTCCAATATTTCTCAAAATACCCAAATCCTTTACGCCTCTTACGCTTTGCATAATTGTAGTAACGCTATCTGCCATTTTGTCAATGGTTTTTAAATCATTTCCTACAATTTTTATCCCAAAAGATGCTTTAAAACCTGCCACTGCTTCAGCAACGTTGTCAATGATTGGCTGGGAATAATTAAATACAATTCCAGAGTATTGACGTAGTTTTTTATCCATTTCTTCTATAAGTTGGTCATAAGAAATATCTCTTTTCCAAAGTTTTTTGGGTTTTAAATTGACTTGTAATTGAGAAAAATAAAAACCATTTGGGTCTGTTCCGTCATTTGAACGCCCTATCTGCGAAAGTACGCCATTTACTTCTTCAAAAGTGTTGAGTTCTTTCCTAAATTTTTCTACAATCTTAGCGGTTTCAGGCAAGGACATACTCATTGGCATTTCCGCAGTTACCCACAAAGCACCTTCATTTAAAGTTGGCAAAAATTCACTTCCCAAAAATACAAACGAATATAAACTTACTGCCATAAATGCAAAACTTGCAGTAATGCTGACTTTTGGATTGCGTGAGGTGTAATAAAATCCATTGCTTACGATTTTATCAAAGAAATTAACAATCGGATTATTAACTTCTTTTACGTTTTTCTTTAATAAATAACTTACCAAAACAGGCACAAGTGTAAGCGTATAAAGCAAGGCACCCAACAACGCAAAACTTAATGTATAAGCCAAAGGTGAAAACATTTTTCCTTCTACTTTTTCAAAAGAAAATATTGGAATAAGACTTGTAATAATAATAAGTTTGGCAAAAAATACCGCTTTTCCCATCTCAATACTTGTCTTTTTGATAAGTCCTAATTTTGTGAGGCGATTATAAGGCAACATTCCAATATCGTGAGCCCTGTGTGCCAACACCACAAATAAACCTTCTACCATTACCACCGCACCGTCAATTATTATCCCAAAATCTATTGCTCCCATTGATAACAAATTAGCAGACATTCCCATCAATCTTAAACACATAAACGCAAATAATAACGCCAATGGAATAATAATAGAAACGATAAACGTAGTTCGCCAATCTGCCATAAACAACAACACAATCACTGTAACAAATATAATTCCTTCTGTAAGGTTGTGTAAAACGGTTTCTTGACAAAATTCCATCAAAACATCTCTGTCATAAAAAGTTATCATTTTTACGTCAGAAGGTAATATTTTTTCGTTAAGGTCATTGATTTTAGCTTTTACACGTTTGAGTACATCAGCAGGATTTTCACCTTTACGCATTACGATAATGCCTTCTATGACATCATCTTTTTCATTCAAACCTACTTTTCCCACACGTGGTAATGTGCTTTGTTGGACGGTTGCAACATCTCTAACCCTTATTGCAAGGTCGCCTACATCATCAATGATAATATTTTCTATGTCTTTGATACTTGCCAAAAGTCCAATGCCACGTACCACATACGCCTGTCCATTGCGTTCTATCACATCACCGCCTACATTGATATTGCTTTTTTCTATTGCCTGATACACCTCTAAAGGTGTAATATCATATTTGGAAAGCAACAAAGGATTTACAGATACTTCATATACTTTTCTTGCACCTCCAAATGACACAATATCAGCCACACCTGCAACAGCACGCATATTGCGGTCAATGGTAAATTCTTGTATGGCAAGCAAATCTTCTACATTACGTTTATTGCCTGTAAGTGTATAACGAAATATCTCGCCTGTAGGCCCATAAGGCGGTTGAATTTCAGGGTCAGCACCATTAGGTAGATTTACATTTTTTAATAAATTATTGACTTGTTGGCGTGCAAAGAAATCTTCTACACCATCATCAAATATGATTTTGATAACTGAAAGCCCAAACATTGATACAGACCTTACGCTGGTTTTGCGTTGGACTGCATTCATTGCTACTTCTACAGGAATTGTTACAAATCTTTCTACTTCTTCTGCACTTCTTCCGCCCCATTGTGTAATAACAATTATTTGGGTATTGGTTACATCAGGAAAAGCCTCTAATGGTGTTTTTAGGTAACTATAAACTCCTGCACATACGAGTACAAAGGTCATTAAGAATACCATAAACCTATTTTTGAGGGAAAATATAATGATGTTTTTTATTAATTTATTCATTTCAAAGGTTCAAAAGTTCAAAGTTTAAGGTTCAAAAAGCTCAAAGTTTAAGGTTTAAAATTTAATATAATGCTTTTAAATATTAAAATTGGTGATGTCAGCGTTAAAAATACCAATGTTAGCGTTAAAATCGGTAATGTTAGTGTTGAAATTGGTGATGTTAGCGTTGAAAACACCAATGTTAGCGTTGAAAACACCAATGTTAGCGTTGAAAACACCAATGTTAGCGTTGAAATCGGTGATGTTAGCGTTGAAATTGGTAATGTTAGCGTTAAAATCGGTGATGTTAGCGTTAAAATCGGTAATGTTAGTGTTAAAATCGGTGATGTTAGTGTTAGAAACAATATAACAGCTATAATTTTTTAAAAAATAACTAAAAGAAATAACAGCCAAACAGCCAGATTCTTTCAGAATGACACCTAAAACAAAAAAAGTGTTTTATAAAAATTATCAAACTACCAAAATTGTTTAATTTCTAATTTTTAATTTCTAATTCTTAATTCCCAATTCCCAATTCTTAATAATTTGGCTGTTTCATTTAGCATTCAACATTTATCATTTAACATTATTTTAGTCGTTTATTGCATCATAAATAAGTAATTGATGTTTTGTAATTACTTTTTCACCTTCTTTTAGACCTGCTTCAAGGTAAGTATTAAGCATCATAGCTTCGTGGATTTGTATTTCACGAGTATCAATTTTGCATTTATCATTATAAACCATTACAAAATGACGGTTTTTATCAAAAATAACTGCTTTTGAAGGAATGGCTATTTTGGTATCATTGCCTTTGTGCTTGATAATCACGTTTGCGTACATATTAGGTTTTAATTTGTAACCTTCATTGCGAATAACAATGCGAGCTTTTAATACTTTGCTATCATTATCCACCACTTGTGAAATTTTATCAACTGTACCTTTCATTATTTTGTCAGGGTAAGAAATTGTTGTAATATCAGCCTCATAACCTTCTTGAACTTTGGCAATATCACTTTCATAAATATTAGCCATTACCCAAATATTATCCATATTAGAAATGGTAAAAATAGGTCTAATATCCTCTGTACGCAATTCCATATTCAAAGCAATATCTTTATCCACCACAAAACCAGACGCAGGTGCAAGAATACTATACAAAGATTGCTTTCCTGTATTATACATTTCCAAAACCTCTTTGCTTCTGTTAGCTTCTGTTTGGGCATTTTCCAATTCTTTTTTAGCATTGGTAAGTTCTACTTCTGAGGTGCTACCTGTTTTAAAAAGCTCTTGTGCGATTTGATAATTTTTTTGTGCAACACGCAAATTGGATTGTGCGATATTGGATTGATTATTAAATCCTGCAATTTCAGGGCTACGAATTACCGCCAAAACTTGTCCTTTTTGGACATAATCGCCCAAATTTGCCCTAAGTTCTTGCACAAATCCCCCAGCTAAGGGATAAACTTTTGCTACTTTATCCTCATCAAAAGTTATTTTACCGCTCAAAGTAAGTTCGTGATGCACAATTTCCTGCTGTGCGGTTGCCATTTGAACATTTTTAGCTAAGGTATCTGTCAAACAATAATTTTTTTTATTGACAATGGGCTGTTTTTCTTCGTGTGCGGTGTGGCAGGAAAAAAATGAAGAAAATAATAATAATAAAATTGATATATGTGGTTTCATTGTTTAAAAAGAAGCCCCCTAACCCCCGAAGGGGGAACTAAAAGGCAAAATAGAAAGGTAAAAGATTTAAAATATTTTATTAAAATGGGTTTTTTGTTCCCCCTTTGGGGGTTAGGGGGCTTTGTATTTTACTCCCCCTTTGGGGGTTGGGGGGCTTCTTATTCAATAATCTCTTTCCCCACCGAAAAATTAAGTTGATTGATAGATTTTTGGTATTCGTTTTGAAAATCAATGTACTGTAATTGATTTTGTAAATAAATTCTTTGTAGGTCAATGTATTCCAAAAGATTTATGTTTTTGCGGTCATAATTCGTTTGTGAATTTTTGTTAAGATTCTCAATGTCCTCCAAAAATTGTGATGAAAATTGACTTAATGCTTCTTTTGTATTGATAAGTTTGGCGTAAGCCTCTGCAACTTGGTTGCGAATTTGGTTATCAATGGCTAACTGTTGTACGCTTACTTGGTCAATTTTTGCTTTTGCAGATTTAATATTGCCTTGATTGCGGTCAAAAACAGGAAGGCTCATCTCAAACACCAAACCAGAATAAGGTCGCACATAATTACTTCCTCTATCAACAGGTTGGTAGCCAAGTTTTACATCAGGAACTGCATTAGAACGTTGGAGGCGTAGATTAGTGCGTGCATATTCCAAATTGGCAACTGCAAGTTCCATATCAGGGCGATTTTGTGCCATTTGCAGGAGTTCTGCGATAGTTGGCTCGCTGGCTACAACATCAGTTTTGGGTTGGGTAATGATATGGACATTTTCCTTAAAATTAAGTAATTGCCTTAATTTTGACATATCTTCCACCACTTCATTACGATTTTTGAGGGCTTCACTTTTTATGGCTAATTCTTCGGATTTGAGGCGTAGAACTTCATTTTTAGAAATTGCACCTACACGAAGTTTATTTTCAGCACTTTCTATAAGGGTTTTATATTTTTCTAAGGTAATTTTATACAAACTTTGTTTTCTCTGAAAAGTGTATAATTCCATATAAATTGTGCCAAATTCATACAACAATCCACGCAAAACCTCTTGTAATTGTGCTTTGGTTTGTTTGATACCTGCTTTTGCGAGTCTTACACTGTTGATGTGTTTTCCTGAAATAGAAAAAACTTGCTCAACTTGTACTAATGTTTGCAATTTGAAATTAAAATATTCATTGCGATTAACGCTATACATATCTTGATTCCAAATAAAATAAGGATTTCGCCAAAGTTTTGATTGAATGAGGTCAGCTTCTGCCAACGAAATATCATAATATTTGGACAAAAGCATTAGATTATCACGCAAAAATATTTTTTTTGCTTCTGTATATGACAAGGTAAGCGTGTCTATTTTTCCCAATTTACCATTTTCATTTTGGTTATTATTTTGGGCAAATAAAATAGCATTTACACTTATCAACCAAAAGGATAATAAAGTAAAAAATTTCATGAAAAAGTAAGTTATTAGAGTGTTTTTTAGATTAAAAAAACAGATTTTACTAAGATTTTAACGCTTGGAGGGTTTAAAACCCTTCAATTATTTTAAGGCTAAATCAGCATTTTGCACCAATACAAATATATAGGAAGTGGCAAAAGCACTTCAAAATTTTGTATTTTTGGGATAAAATATTGACAAAATAAAACAAAAAAACAGAAATCAAGTTTTTTGAAATCAGTTTTGTTTTTGTCTAATAATTTTGTGGTTGTTTCTTTACTTTCATGGACACTTCTTTGTTCATTTCTTTTATCTGTTTTGATAGATGAAGGCAAAGAAAGTTGTTGTTCTGTGAATATTTCTTTGTGTATGGGTGTAAATTGGATATTTGTATTTTTGTCAAATACAAATAAATTTCCCAAGAATAACACATACAACAAAGAAAGCAACATAAAATATGTTATATAAAAGATTTTCGCAAAACTAAATATTTTTTTTAATATAAAATATTTTAATAATGTGAATTAGAAATATTTTTTATTTTTTTTTATAAATTTGCCATAATTTTTACACAACTTTTTATAATTTTTTTAATATTTTTCAAAAATGCCCTTAAAAAAACAGTATTTCTATGTTTTTATCATTATTTTTCATTTAAAAATTTCAACTCTAATTGCCCAAAATAACAATAATTTAGGAAAAAATAACCCAAAAAATGACACTTTAAATAAAGAACTTCCTTTGGATTTTTTTACGGTGGATAGACCAGGATTAGCGGATTTGCCTTATGCTATCCAAAGGGGAAATTATCAGTTTGAAATTGGTTTTGATTATATTTTTAGGGGAAATAATCGTATATGGCAAACACCTAATTTTTTGCTTAGGACAGGATTAGCCAAAAATCTTGAAATTCATTTTGGCACAAAACATTGGCTTACTTCTAATATTTCAGATAATCCTGATGAGCCTATCCGCAAAAATGACATTGCAAATTTTATGACAGGTTTTAAATATGCTTTTTACAGAAGTAAAACAGGGATTTTTGATGCTGCGATTGTGGGAGATGTGAGTGTTTCGTCTGCATATCTGAACGAGGTAGAAAATTTGGGGCGTTTTTATTGGAGTACACAATGGGCGTTGGAATGTAACACAAAAATAAATAAAGTTTTTTCGTTTAATTATTTTGTGGCACACCAAAGAAGCCAATATAAATTTGAAAATGTATGGTCTTATGCTTTTTGTTTGGATATTACTTTTAATGATAAATGGGCTATTTTCGTAGAAAATTTTGATTATATTTCACAAGAAAATGAGCCTGAAATTGGTTTTGATGGTGGCATACTTTATAATGTTACACCTTATATCCAACTTGATATCAATGGCGGTGTAAGTAGGTATATTACTGATTATTATAATTTTGTAGGGGTTGGTGTTGGTTTTAGATTAGATACCAAAAAAGCAAAACAAAGGGTGAGAAGACTGAAATTTTAATTAGGAATTAGGAATGAAACAGCCAAATAAAAGCAGGATTTTCAGAATTTAAAGATTAACAGGATTTTATTAGACTTTTTGAACCTTGAACTTTTTGAACCTTTTGAACCTTAAACTTTTTGAACCTTGAACTTTTTGAACCTTGAACTTTTTGAACCTTGAACTTTTGAACCTTAAACTTTTTGAACCTTGAACTTTTGAACCTTAAACTTTTGAACCTTGAACTTTTGAACCTTAAACTTTTGAACCTTAAACCTTTATGCAACAAAATCTTGTGCAACACACACCTTATATTTGGACAATAGAAAATTTTTTGTCTGAACAAGAATGTAATGATTTGATTGAATTAAGCGAAAATATTGGTTATACTGAAGCAGAAGTTAGCCTAAATTCTGGTGCAACAATGATGAAAAATATACGCAATAATTATCGTATTTTGTATCAAAATGAAATATTAGCACAAAAATATTGGGAGATATTAAAGAATTTTTCTCCTCTATTTATAGAAGATATGCACGTGATTGGATTGAATGAACAATTTAGATTTTATAAATATGAGCTTAATCAACGTTTTAAAAGGCATATTGATGGACGATTTCAGCGAAATGACACAGAAGAAAGCAGAATTACGTTTATGATTTATCTCAATGATGATTTTGAAGGTGGTGAAACTGCTTTTGATAACCTTAAAATTATACCCAAAAAAGGAAATGCTCTTTGTTTTGTTCACGAACAAAAACACGAAGGTTGTCCTGTTGTTAGTGGGGTAAAATATGTGCTTAGGTCAGATGTAATGTTTAAAAAATTTCAATTTTAACCATATTATTAAATCTTTTTTGAAAAAAAGATTTTTTACTTTAATAAATTTTTCTTTACTTTTGTGTCTTATTTTTTTATCTTAAATCTTTTTACTCGCTTGCTTTCATCTTTTACACCAATGAAAAATTATATAAGTTCCTCTTTTTTATGGCTCTTTTTGAGCTTTATGTTTTTTAATTTTTCTCCAAAAAATATAGGGAAAAAATCCATTGAAAAAAAAACAAATTTTTTAAACCAAAATTTCCTACTTCAAAAAGGTATTAAAAAAGATACTTTACAGCCCAAACATCAATCTGCGTCTATGGGAAAAGACCCTTCACGTCTTATTCCTGACAAAATGGAAGCTCGTAGAGATAGCATTAGGTTATTTGCAGAACAGTTTTTGGGAACTCGTTATGCGTGGGGAGGCACACAGCCAGGAGGATTTGATTGTTCAGGTTATGCGTTGTATATTTTCAATAATTTTGGGTATAAAATTCCACGTATGTCAGGCGACCAAGTGCTTTTGGGTGATTTTGTAAGCGAAAAAGATGCTCAAACAGGTGATTTGGCGTATTATGGTTATCCTTATGGAAAAGGTTATATTTACACGCATACTGCCATTGTGCATAGCAACAGCAAAAAAAATGGTGTTTGGGTAATTCACGCCATTTTATCAGGTGTGGCTATCACAGGCATACATTTTGACCCAAATTATACCCAAAAATTGGTGTGTATTAAGCGAATAGTGAAATAATTAGGAATTGGGAATTAGGAATTAGGAATGAAACAGCCAAATACAAAACAGCCAGATTCTTTCAGAATGACACATTTATTTATTTTCTTGAACTTTGAACCTTGAACCTTGAACCTTAAACTTTAAACCTTGAACTTTGAACTTTTTAAATTTTCTACAAGATTTTTTGTTATTTAACGAAAAAGAGCCAATGATATTCACACAAGCAATATTTTGGGGCTTTTTTTTGTTTGTGATGACTGTTTTTTCGTTGATATACAAGCGTATATTTTGGCGAAATTTTTTTCTGTTAATTGTAAGTTTATTTTTTTATTATAAATCAGGAGGCTGGTTTTTCTTTTTGTTGGTATTTTCTACGTTGGTAGATTATTATATTGGTAATGCTTTATACACCTCCAAAAATGAAAAAAAACGGTATTGGCTTGTAGTCGCAAGTTTGGTTATCAATTTGGGTTTATTGGTATATTTTAAATATACGTATTTTTTTACTGATATTTTCAACCAAACATTTTCTACCAATATCAAAGTTATAGATTATTTGGCATTGTGTTGTAATAATATTTTGGGTACAAATTTACCTATTGACAAAATTATTTTGCCTGTTGGAATTTCATTTTATACTTTCCAAACGTTAAGTTATTCTATTGATATTTATCGCAATGAACTAAAACCTGTCAAAAATATTTGGGATTTTGCGTTTTTTGTGAGCTTTTTTCCGCAACTTGTTGCAGGGCCTATTGTGCGTGCTTCTGAATTTGTGCCACAAATTTATGAGCCTTATCAGCTTTCAGAAAAAGAATATGGGCAAGCAATTTTTCTTATCATCAATGGTTTAATTAAGAAAATTTTAATTTCGGATTATATTTCCACCAATTTCGTGGATAGGGTTTTTAATAGTCCAAGTTCATTTTCAGGTTTTGAAAATCTGCTTGCGGTTTATGGATATTCTATCCAAATTTATTGCGATTTTTCGGGTTATAGTGATATTGCGATAGGTTTGTCGCTTTTGTTGGGTTTCAAATTAAGCGTTAATTTTAATTCGCCTTATTTGGCAATAAGTATTACCGATTTTTGGCGTAGATGGCATATTTCTTTATCAAGTTGGTTAAGAGATTATTTGTATATTTCTTTGGGAGGCAATAGACACGGAAAAGTAAGGCAATATATCAATTTGTTTCTCACAATGTTTTTGGGTGGATTGTGGCACGGTGCGAGTATGAAATTTGTGATTTGGGGAAGCCTGCACGGAATTGCGTTAGCATTGCACAAAGTTTGGTTAGAGTATGTTTTACGCAATCCAAAAGATAATCCGACAGGTTTTCGCAGGTTTTTAGGACAAATATTTACTTTTCATTTTGTAGCATTTTGTTGGATATTTTTTAGGGCGGATAATATGGAAATTGTAGGAAAAGTTTTGTATCAGATTGGTATGGCATTTAATCCACAAGTTGCAGGGCAGGTTTTGGTGGGTTATGCACAAGTTTTTGGAATAATGTTAGTGGGATATGTAGGGCATATTTTACCAAAATATTGGAAAGATGAACTTGCGTTGCGTTTTGGAGAAACGCCTGATATTGCAAAGGCATTGATTATTTTTGTGGTGGTATTTTTGTTATTTCAGGTAAGAGTCGCAGATATACAGCCCTTTATTTATTTTCAGTTTTAAGCAAAAAACACAGATTTTTCCTAAAAAAATCTGTGTTTTTTGTTTTTAGAAATAAATTGTAATTTTGTATGTAAAATTTTCATAAAAATAAAATCTTTAAACAAAAAAAAATAAAAATCATGGCAGAAATTATGATAAATGAAAGCATTGTTGATAAAATCAATACAATAAAAAAAAGAATTATTACTGATAGTTATATAATTTCTATTGGTGAGATTATAAGTATGTATAAAGAAAAAGAACTTATTTTTAATCCTGATTTTAAAAATCCATTTGTTTGGTCAATTTCAAAGCAAACTCAATTTATAGAATCCATTTTAATGGGCATTCCTCTTAATTCTATTTTCGTATATCAAAATGAAATAGGAAAATGGGAAATCGTAGATGGTACGCAAAGAATATCTACTATTTTACAATTTGTAGGAATTTTAAAAAATGAAATTGATGAAAACTTACCACAAACTATTTTGGAAAAAACAAAAAAAATACCTGATTTGGAGGGAATGAGTTGGGATAAATTTCCAATACAAGTAAAATTGGATTTCAAAAGGTCACGATTAGATATAAAAATAATTAGATACTTATCTGATGAAAATGCAAAATTTGAGGTTTTTCAAAGTCTAAGAAACAAATGAATCAACAACCAAGAACCCCAGCCTCATTGAATGAAATCCTTGATGTTGATTTTTCGTGGAGAAGAAAAGAATTAGCTATATTTAAAAATTTGGTGCCAAATCAAAGCAATGATATACAAAAAGCAACTATTCGTGCAGGTATTGTTTTGTTATATGCTCATTGGGAGGATTTTATTAAAAAAACTGCTAATACTTATTACGAATTTTTGAGTTATCAAAATCATAAAATTAAAGATTATCAAAATAATCTTGTGGCTATTTTGTTAAAATACGAATTGAATAATATCATTGAAAATAAACGAAATTCAAAAGAAAGTGAATTAATTGAAAAAATTATCAATCAATTTGATGAAATAGCACATTTTCCAAATAAAGCACCCATAAAAACCTCTAATCTTAATTATGAGGTTCTTGAAGATGTTTGTGCATTGACACAGGTTGATATTGAAAGATTGGAATTGCCAAAACAAGTTATTCAAGATTTATTAGAACACAGAAATACCATTGCACACGGTCATTATTTGAGAATTTCTTTTGAGGATTTTCAAGAAATTTACAAAAAAATTATATCGGTTTTATTTGAATTTAAAAGTGAAGTATCAAATTCTGCATCTTTAAAAAGATATTTAAAACAACCTTAAACTTTTTAAACTTTCAAACCACATTTACCTCTGGTACAATTTTAACCTCAAATTTTTCCCAAACTGATTTTTGAATTTCTTGAGCAAGCGTCCAAATTTCTTTGCCTGTTCCTTCCCCATAATTAACCAAAACAAGGGCTTGTTTGTCGTGTACGCCTACATTTCCTAATTTTTTGCCTTTCCAACCCGCTTGTTCAATGAGCCAACCAGCAGGAATTTTGATTTTTTGAGGGTTAGCAGTTGGATAATTTGGAATTTGTGAAAATTTTTCTTGTAATTTTTGAAAATGGGAAAAATCAATTTCAGGGTTTTTAAAAAAACTACCTGCATTGCCTATTTCTGCAGGATTTGGAAGTTTGCTGGTGCGTATTTTGCAAATTGCGTCATAGACTTGTGCAGGTGTGGGAACATCTAAAATATTCATTTCTTGCAAAACCTTGCGAATATCGCCATAATCCATTTTTACATTTGGTATTTTTGAAAAAATGAATTTTACTTGTAAAATAATATGTTTTTTTGGATTTTCCTTTTTAAAAATACTATCTCTATACCCAAATTCGCAGTTTTTGTTGGCAATCCAATATTTTTCTTTTGTTTCAATATTTAACACAAAAACCTCTTTGATAAAATCCTTTACTTCCACCCCATAAGCTCCAATATTTTGGATAGGCGAAGCACCAACCGCACCATAAATTAGTGCGAGATTTTCAATGCCACAATAACCATTTTTTACACAATATTCTACAAAACTCGCCCAATTTTCGCCTGCACCTATATTTAGGATAATATTTTCAGTATTTTCTTCAACAATTTCAATACCTTTGATGTCATTTTTTAAAATAATTCCTTCAAAATCTTTTGTAAATAAAATATTACTGCCTTCTCCCAAAAATAATTTAGGTGTATTTTTATACTCATTCAAAAGAGTTATCAATGTTTCAACATTGTCAAATGTGGCAAAATAACGTGATTTGGCATTTATACCAAAAGAATTGTAAGATTTTAATGAAAAATTTTCGTGAATATTCATAAAAAAGGTGTCAGGAGAAAGGTGTCAGGAGAAATATATTTTAGTTTTTGGTGCAAAATTAGAAAACTTATCTTTGTAAAAAGTAATTTTTTTTGAAAAAAAATACAAATTGCATAAAAATTTTTAAAATATATTTTTTTTATTTAAAATGCAAAATCTCACTTTTAATGCCCAAAATGAAGTCATAGATGCCACCGAAAAAGGCAAAAATGACCTTAAAATCCTTGCCCAAAATTACCAATTTTCTGAAAGTTTTATCTTGGAAAATGCTGATTTTTTGGATTGGAATATTATTTCTGAAAATCAAAAATTAACGATTGAAATAATAATGAAATATGGTAAGAAAATCAAATGGAAAAATGCAGTTAATAATCCAAATATTCATCAGGATGCGGTTTTATTGGCAAAAAAATACAAAGGAAACTTTTTTAAAATGCTTCAACAAGAAATTTTTGATGAAGATTTTGCACTAAAATATATGGATTTTTTTGAAGGATTTATTGAGGAATTTCACGAAAAACTTGATTGGAAATATGCTTTTGGATACAGAAAACTTGTAACTTTTTTTAAAAAAATGGGTTCTACAAAAATCTATAAAGACAGTTATTATTTTTAATATTTTTTTATAAATAAAAATGCAAAATCTCACTTTTAATGCCCAAAACGAAGTCATAGATGCCACCGAAAAAGGCAAAAATGACCTTAAAATCCTTGCCCAAAATTACCAATTTTCTGAAAGTTTTATCTTGGAAAATGCTGATTTTTTGGATTGGAATATTATTTCTGAAAATCAAAAATTAACGATTGAAATATTGGTAAAATGTGCCAAAAAAATAAAATGGGCGAAAGTTTCCAATAATTCAAAACTTAATAATGATGAAAAAATATTTACCCAATACAAAGGAGATTTTGATTTGCTTGTAAAAAAAGAAAATAATAGAGAACATTTTTTGCGTATTTATGCACATCTTTTTGAATGGTTTTATTTGGATACACGTCTTGTGTCTAATGATTTTTTGGCGGAATTTTCTGATAAAATTGAGTGGAAAAGTGTGTTTCTTTGGGATAGAAAAGACGAAAATTTTGTACGCAATAATCTTTCTAAAATACAAAATGATAGTAGAACTTGGTCGTATATTTCTATGGAACAAAGCATTTCAGAACAGTTTTTGAGAGATTTTGAGGATAAAATCCACTTTAATTGTGTAGCAAGTAAGATGGATAAAGTGGTGCTTTCTGATGCTTTTGTGGAAGATTTTAAATATATTTTGGCTAAAAATAATATCCTAAAAACGCAAAAAAATAATCTTAGTAAAACATTTTTACAAGAATATAAAATATTTGATATTGATTATTTTTATCAAAATATCACAGAGGAATGGATAAAATTGCAACCTGCACACCGTTTAGATTGGGGACTTATTTCTAAACTTACACCACTTTCTGAAGATTTTATTTTTGATTTTTTTGAAAAATTAAACTTTTTAAAAATAACCAAAAAACAAAGATTTTCTGAAGATTTTATTAGAAAAATAACCCCTAAAATTACAAATTATTATGATTGGGAAGGGATTTTTAGATATTTTCCATATTCTGAAACGTTTATTGAAGAATACGAAAAACAATATCCTTTTATGCAATTATATTATTTGCGAGAAGTAATAGCCCCATTATCAGAAAGTTTTATTGAAAAATACAAAGACAAATGGAATTGGAAAGGGTTGATGACTGCAAAAAAATTTTCACACGATTTTTTGGTAAAACATAATGAAAAATGGGATTGGTACGACCTCATACAATATCAAACCTTGTCAGAAAACTTTATAAGGCAATTTCAAGATAAAATAAATTGGGAACGTGTTTCCAAATACCAAATTTTATCAGAAAATTTTATGCAAGAATTTGAAGATAAAATTTATTGGCACATAATTTCACATTCCCAAATTTTATCAGAGAAATTTATGCAAAAATTTGAAGAAAAATTAGATTGGAAAGCACTTTTTAGAAAACAAAAAATGAGTGAAAATTTTATTCAAGAATTTAAACATAAATTATAACAAAATTTCTGGACTTAACTCTTGGAGTGTTTCAAACCCTCCAAGAGTTGAAAAACTAAAATCTCAATAAAACCAATGCAAAACCTCACTTTTAATGCCCAAAACGAAGTTATAGATGCCACCGAAAAAGGCAAAAATGACCTTAAAATCCTTGCCCAAAATTACCAATTTTCTGAAATTTTTATCTTGGAAAATGCGGATTTTTTGGATTGGAATATTATTTCTGAAAATCAAAAATTAACGATTGGAATATTGGTAAAATGTGCCAAAAAAATAAAATGGGCGAAAATAAACTTTAATCCAAATCTTGATAATAATCCGTATTTACTTGCGAAATACAAAGGAAATATGAATAAAATGGTTGAGAGAAATCATTTTTCAGAAGATTTTTTGCGTAAATATAAACACCTTATTGATTATCATTTTGTATTGACAAATTATCTTTCTAATGATTTTTTAGAAGAATTTTCAGATAATATTAATTGGAAATATGTATTTAAAAATGACCGAAAAAGTGAGGATTTTTTAAGAAAAAATTTATTTAGAATTGATGCCTTCAATGAACAAGAACAAACAGATATTTGGATTTTCTTGGCAAGAAGTCAAAGTTTTTCGGAACAGTTTTTAATGGATTTTGAGCATAAAATTGATTTTAAAAATGTAGCAAATAGGACAACCATTGAAAGTTTTTCCTTAGATTTTATTAGACAACATCAAGATAAATGGACTTGGATGGTGTTGGGTTACAACAAAAGATTTTCAGAAGATTTTTTAATTGAATTTGCAAAAAAATGGCAATGGCAACACGATATAGCGTATTTTCAGCGAGTTTCTGAAAGTTTTTTAAGAAAATACATCAAAAAATTTAATCAAATTGGTTGGATAAATCTTTCAGAAAAACAACAACTTTCAGAAAGTTTTATTGAAGATTACCAAGATAAAGTAACTTGGTGGATGATTTCAATGTATCAAACATTATCAGAAAATTTTATTAGAAAATTTCAAAATCGTGTGGATTGGGAAAAAATATTTGTTTTTCAAGAACTTTCTCCTGCGTTTCAAACGGAATTTCAGCACAAAAAACCAACTTTCACAGATGCCAATTTGATGGAACAATACACAACTTATGCCTACGAAATGGCTTTTTGGGGAAATAAAAGTACGCTTGAAGAAAATGCAAAAGAAGCCCTTAAAGTATTGGAAAAGGCATTTTTTTATAAATCAAAAATAAATACAAAAATAAATACAAAAAATTTACCTGATAAATTGGATAGCATAAAAGCAAAAATTTTATTGGCTTTAAACCAAAAACAAGAAGCCTTTGCTATCATAAAATGGGCATTAGAAATATATAATAATTTTGAGGAATTTCAAAATTTTAAAACTGACAAAGATTATTTGGAATGGTTGAAAAATAATTAAATCATTTATTTTTGCAAAAAATACTAAATTTGCCCAAAAATAACTTTAAACGCTAAACTTTTGAATTTTTTTACACTCATATTTTCGCATTTACGCCAAAAAGCATTTACAACCTTGTTAAATGTACTTTTTTTGGCTTTTGGTGTTGGTTTGGTGGTGCTTGTGATGCTTGTAAGCCAACAATTACAAAATAATCTTTACAATGATTTACAAGGTATCAAAATGGTCATTGGAGCAAAAGGAAGCCCTTTACAACTTATTTTTTGCAATATTTATCATCTTCAAAATCCCACAGGAAATATTGACCTTGAGCTTTCTGAAAAAATTATTAACAATAAACGCCTCGTAAAAAAAGCTGTTCCTTTGGCTTTGGGTGATAATTACGAAAATTTTAGAATTGTTGGCACCACCCATCTTTATCCAAAACATTATAAAGCAACTTTAGCAAAAGGAAAGTTTTGGGACGAAAATAAACCTTTTGAGGCAACGCTTGGGGCTGATGTTGCCCAAAAACTTAACCTAAAATTAGGTGATTCTTTTGTGGGTTCTCACGGATTGGCAAAAAATAATGACCACCAACACGCTGAAAATAAATATGTGGTTGTTGGAATTTTGAATGTTACAAATAGCGTAATTGATAAATTAATTTTTACCAATATAGAAAGCATTTGGAAATCTCACGAAAATCACACCCAAGAAAATACGCCCAAACAAATAACTGCGTGGCTTGTGTTGCAATATGCCAATAATTATTCTGCCATTCAATTACCTCGTGTAGTGCAAGCAGAGGGAAATCTGCAATCTGCCCAACCTGCTTTGGAAATACACCAAGTATTAGAATTTTTTGGTTTTGGAAGTGTTTTTTTGCAGATTTTAGGGGGAATTTTTGTGTTTTTGGCTGGTTTGAGTGTGGGATTGGCTTTGTTGAATAGTTTTAGGGAACGCATTTATGACCTTGCTATGTTGAGGGCGTTGGGTGCGTCAGCGTGGCATATATGCGGTCAGGTAATAATGGAAGGTGTTATTTTGAGTATTTTGGGGGCAATTTGTGGTATATTTTTAGGACATTTTGGAATATTTTTGTTACAAAATATTGGTTTTTCACAACTCAAAATTTCTGCTTTTGTGTTTATTTGGGAAGAATTGTATATTTTTTTAGGAACCTTATTCATTGGGTTAATTGCGTCTGTGTTTCCTGCGTGGAGGGCTTATAAAGTGGAGATTTTTAAAATAATCAATAAATAATTATGAATTATGAATTATGAATGAATTTAGATTTTAAAAAAATAATAAATAGAAATATTTTTCAAAAAAAATGGTCTGCACCGTAGTTTATGAAGGTCTGACCATTTTTTTACACATTTAAGATTTTAAATATTTTTCAAAAAAAATGGTCTGCACCGTAGTTTACGAAGGTCTGACCATTTTTTTTGGAAAATTATAAAATTGTATTTTATCTAATTTTTATTTTTTAAATTAAAAAAATAAAAAATCTTAAAAATTTTTAAAAAATCTTAAAAAAAGTAGGCAACCATCTGAAAAAATGAAGTCTTATAAATAAAAAAAGGTTATTTTTTAAGAAAAGCACCTTAAAATTATAAGGATTGCCTTTATTTTCATATTTTTTTATTTTTTACTTTATTTTTAAATTTCTAAAAACCCACTTAAAAAATTTTTATCATGGACAACATATTATTTAATCATAGATATTTTGATGTGAATTACACCAATTTTGTACAAGGTTTTTCACTTGCATTATCTAACTTTGAACAAAATCCTGCGGAAAAAAGACAACTTAAACGTATGATTCGCAATGAAAGAAAAAGAAAATAATTTTTTTATTTTTCTTAAAAATAAAATTAGAAAATACAAAAAAAACAGGTTCTAAGTGAATTTACTTGAAAAGAGGATTTTTAAAAAATTTGGGATAATAAAAAAACTTAAAGGAAAGCAAATCTTATCATTTTCATAAAATTTTTAGTGTATCTAAATCCCCTAGCAATCCG
>JAAFIN010000001.1 GCA_013297825.1 Cytophagales bacterium | reverse complement strand
GTGGCAAAGTTGCTTTGAATTTTCGTTAATTTGTTGTTGAAAACGAGTTAATAAAGCACCTGTTTTTTGCTCACCATATATATACAGATTTTTTCCAAAAATTTTATCTGCAAAATCTTTTGCCCAATTTTGGATTTGTGTGGTTTGATTTTCTAATAAAAGTACACTTCTTTGTAAATCTTGTTCAAAAAAATTAGGAATAAGATTATATTTATAAAATGTAAAAAGCAACTGCGTAAGTGAATAACCCAAAAATGCACGCGGACAAGGTGCTTCATTTGGAATTTGGACGTAATCAAATTTATGTTCTTTGGCAATTTCTAATAATTTTCCGCCTGATGTAATGGCAAAAATTTTAGCTTTTTTTGCCATCGCTTTTTCTACTGCAGAAAGCGTTTCTTCTGTACCTCCTGAAAAAGAACACGCCACAAAAAGTGTATTTTCATTTACAAAATTAGGAATATCATAGCTTTTGGTAATGGTGTAAGGTACATTCAAGTAATCATAAAGCCAATTTTCTACGATATTAGCCCCAATGCCTGAACCGCCTAAGCCTGCTACTACAATATTTTGGATATTACTATGTTGATTTACTTTGATATTTTTTCCAATTTCTATAGCTTTTTTTAATTGATTTGGAAAATTGGTGATGAGTTCTTTTATCATTTTTAATTATAAATTATGAATTATAAATTATGAATTATGAATGAAATTACATAATTCTTTAAAAAATTGATTGTAAAATAGACTGTCTTGTATTTGATAGACTTACCAAGTCTTTAAGACTTGGTAAGTCTTGTATTAAAAATTCCCTTTGGGGTTAGGGCAGGACTGTTAATTACTAAATTGTCTAAGGTAAAAAACCAAATAATATTTTAATAAAGAGCATTTTATCCCTTAGGGTGTTGCTGGAAAAATTACCTTTTGGAATTTTTTGGCAACTCCCTAAGGGCTGAAAAGACACAAAGCTAACATCTTCACACAATATAATATTTGGGTTTTATAAAGCTTTTTTCACAATTTAACAGTCCTGGAGGTTAGGGGTTTTTTTATTTCGTTGGAAAAATTTTATTTAAAACTTCCCCAAAACCAACACGAATTTTGTGTTGGATATTATCATTTTGACCTGCATTTTTTTCAGCATAAGCCCTCATAATCACAGTATCGTTGTCGTGAATAAATTTACGTTCTTCGCCATTGCTCATTTTAAGCGGTTTTGTGCCTCGCCAAGTAAGTTCAAGCATTGACCCAAAACTATTTTCAGCCTTTCCACTAATCGTGCCTGATGCACACATATCGCCTACTTGCATATTGCAACCATTTACGGTATGATGTGCAAGTTGTTGGCTCATATTCCAATAAAGGTCTTTGAAATTAGAAATACAAACCAAATTTTCTTCTGAATTTTCAGGTTTTATAAAAACCTCTAAATTTATATCAAAAGTTTTTTCACCTTCACTTTGCAGATAAGGCAAAAGTGGTTTTTCAGGAGAAGGTGATGATTTTCTAAAAGGATTTAATGCTTCCAATGTAACCACCCAAGGAGAAATCGCAGAGGCAAAGTTTTTTGCCAAAAAGGGGCCTAAAGGCTGATATTCCCACGTTTGGACATCACGAGCAGACCAATCATTAAAAACAACCATACCAAAAATATGATTTTCAGCATTTTCTACGGTAATATTTTCGCCTAATTCATTATTTTTTCCAATAATAAACGCCATTTCCAACTCAAAATCCAATAATTTTGTTGCTCCAAAACTTGGATTTTCTGCATCAGGGGCTTTGGTTTGCCCTTTTGGACGATAAATATCTGTGCCTGACAACACAATAGAGGAAGCCCTTCCGTGATATGCCACAGGCAAATGCAACCAATTAGGAAGAAGTGCGTTATTTGGGTCACGAAACATTGTGCCTACGTTGGTAGCGTGTTCTCTGCTGGAATAAAAATCGGTATAATCGCCTATTTTGACAGGAAAATGCAAGGTAACATCTTTTTGAGGAAAGAGAAAAGCATCTTTTTGATTTTTAAAATCATTATTTTCAGGAATATCCAAAAAAAATTGTTGGATTTTTTCCCTAAAAGGCACCGTAATTTCTTTGCCCAATGCCATAAAATCATTCAAAAAATCATTTAAAAAAATCTTTTTTTTATCAAAAGAAAATTCTTTTAAAAAACCCAATTCTGCTATTTTATGCAAATCCACCACATAATCACCTAATGCAATTCCTATTCTTTTGGAAAGTGTAGCAGTTGAAAAAATACCGTAAGGCAGGTTATAGATAGAAAAATCAGAATTTGGGGCAATGGAAAGCCAAGATTTTAACAACATTAAAGTTTAAGGTTTAAAGTTCAAGGTTCAAAGTTTAAAGTTCAAAGTTAAAAAATCTTATTGATTTTATTATTGTAAATTAATTTGATTATAAAAAAATACAGTTTTGATTGTATTTTTAAACCTTAAACTTTGAACCTTAAACTCTTTTAAGCCTTTTTCCAATTCGCAAGACAAAGCTCGCCATTGATTTGGAAATTTTGGATAGCGTCCAATTCTCTCAAAACCGCTTCTACATCTCTTGCAATGGTATAAAAATTTTTACTTTCGTACATTACAACACCTTTTTTGTCAATGATAAAAGTGCCACGCAAGCAAATAGGAGAGCCTTCAAATACAGTTTTGCCTTCGTCGTCGTAAGTATATTCACCGCCCAAAACACCATAATTTATAGCAATGGTTTTGGACATATCAGCCACCAACGGAAAAGTAACGCCTTCAATGCCATTATCTTTGCGAGGGGTACGAAGCCACGCTTTATGACATTCGTCGCTATCCGTAGAACAACCAATCACAACCGCATTGCGGTCTTGAAAATCTTTTAGGCGTTCTTGGAAAGCCCAAAATTCGGTAGGGCATACGCCAGAAAAATCTTTTGGATAAAAAAACAATACCACATAGTTTTTGTCCAAGTATTGTTCTAATGAAAAATTTTGTTCAACTTTTCCGTCCATTACAGCAGGAGCAGAAAAATGAGGTGCTTGTTTTAGGATTAAAGACATAAAAGTTTAAGGTTTAAAAGTTCAAAGTTTAAGGCTCAAAAAATAAATGTGTCATTCTGAAAGAATCTGGCTGTTTCATTTACCATTCAACATTTATCATTTAACATTAAATTTACATTGCTTTGGCAATAAGTCTTGAAATAATAACGATTGCACAAATCAAAAACATCACAATAGATATTTTATTTATTCCGTGCATCATACGAAGGTTAAAACTATTAGGATATTTATTGTCATCGTGTTTGCGAAATACACGCACAAAATAACCAAAAAATTCTTGTAACTGAAAAAATTTTTTCATTTGTGAAAAATGGATTTTTATTTATTGATTTTTATAATGTGAATTTTAAAGATAAAATACTAACCTTAAAAATATAAAAATCAAACAGCAAAGTACGTTTTTTTGTTTGAAAAAAACTAATTTGAAATATTTTTTTGTGTTTTTTTTATTGTTTTTAAGAAAAAAATATTTATTTAAAAAATATAAAAATACAAAATAGTAAATTTGATACAAAAGAACAAAAATGTTATTTGTGATTGTACTTGTTTATTGTAATTTTGCAAGTAAATTGAACTTTTGAACCTTAAACCTTAAACTTTAAACCTTAAACTTTTGAAATGACATCTGATAAAATTTTACATTATAGAATAGGAAATTTCCAAAAAGAAGATATTTTATTTCGTTATTTTGAGGCACAACACACTCAATTTAACAAAAATCTTGTATTGCAAATACTCAAAAATGTAACCCCTGACACACAAGAAGCTCTTACATCAGAAATAAAACTTGTTGCACAACTTCAACACCCCAATATTGTTACGTTGTATGATTATATTTTGCAAGATAGCCCAACAACAAGCCCTTTAACGCCCAAAGAAGGAACAAATCCAGAAGATAAAAAAATAGAAGTAAGCCCTGAAAATCTAAATTCAGAAAATAATACAACAGAAAACATAGAAAAAAATACCAAAAAAGAGCTTTATTTAATTACTGAACTTATACAAGGCAAATCTTTACACGATATTTTAACCAAAATTACAGGACTTTTGCCTGAACAAAAAGCAATTCCGATTTTTTTGGAAATTCTTAATGCTTTTTCTTTTGCGTGTGGCAAAAAAGATTTTGGTGGTGCGATTCACCCTGAACATATTTTTATATTGCCCAATGACCAAGTAAAAATCTCATATATTGCCCTTAGTGAAGTGTATGCACAGCAAGCACTTATTACGGAAAACAAAGAACTTATCAGTTATTTTGCCCCTGAACGCATTAGACAAGAATATTACAACATTAACGAAACAACAGACGTATATATTCTTGGGGTTCTGCTTTGGCAAATGCTCACAGGCAAAAATCCATATCAAGGTTTTAATTTGAATGAAATAAAATTAAAAATCTTAAACGAAAATCTGCCTTCGCCCAAAAGTATTTATCCTGCGGTTTCTGATAATTTGGTGGAAGTTATTGCAAAAGCAACTGCCAAAAACCAAAAAGATAGATTTCAGTCTTTGAAAGAAATGCAAAACGCAATCCTAAAAGGCACAAATGTTGCACAAGAAGATGAAGAAGAATACGACGAAACCGTTACTCAAATGGAAAAACGACCTTTTTTTAATATGCCACTTATTGTAACAGTATTAGGATTAGGTTGGTTAAGTTTTTTGATTTGGTCTTTTAATAATCCAGAAAAAATAGGCACATCTGAAATTCTTTTTGACCTCCAAAATGCTAAGAGAATAAAATTAATGCAGGATTCACTCAGAAAAGTAGAAGCTCAAAAATCTGTAATTGATAGCATCAGGCATTTTGAAAACCTTAAAAAGAAAAGTGATATTCCAGAGGATTATGTGCATAAAGCAGGTAGGGACGAAACCATTGAAAGCATTGCACGCAGGTATTATATGCCTTTGGATAGCGTTTTGAAATGGAATAGTTTTACAGGAAAAGAAAAACTAAAATACAAAGATGGTGTAAAAGTGAAAATCAAACACCTTTATCACCTTCGCAAAGATGAAACACTTGGAGAAGTTGCCCAAAAATACAATGTGAGCGAATTTATCCTAAAAGATGTCAATCAAATATTCGCAATGGTTAATAGCAGAGGAAGACCAACACTTTTTGAAGGAAAAGAAATTGTAATTCCTGTGATAATGATAAAGAATTAATGTTAAATGATGAATGATAAATGAAACAGCCAAAGTCTGAATCAGGATTTTTAGGATTAAAGGATTAGCAGGATTTTAATAATGATTTTGTTATATTTTTAAACTTTGAACCTTAAACTTTGAACCTTGAACCTTGAACCTTAAACTTTAAACCTTCTTATGTCAGCACTCAAAAAAATACAGTATTATGCAGGAGCAGGAATGTTAGCAGTTGGAATGATACTACTGTTACGTTCTATACAAGTCAATGCAGGATTTAGCGGTCATTTATTTATGATGGGACGCACACACATCACAACAGGTATGATGCTAATTCCTTTTATTTTTGGCGTTGGGCTTATGTTTTATGGCTCTACGCAAGCAGGTTGGTTGATTGCAGTTTGTAGTTTATTATTATTGATAATGGGAACTATTATGAACTCACGTATGACCTTGCGAAATATGAATTTGGTGGAATTGATTGTAATGTTGGTGTTGCTTGGAGGAGGATTGGGGCTTATGGCAAGAACTGAAAAACCTCAAAAATAATTTTTTTTGATAAAAAAAATGCAACCTCAAAAAGGTTGCTTTTTTGGTTTCAAAATTTATGAAAATCAAAACTAATGTTTTTAAAAAATACCTTTTTTTCTCAAAAAAGGTATTTTATGGATACTTGCCTTTTGATTATCCTGCAAAAATATACTTCAATTTGAAAATTACAAACATTTTTCTAAAAAAATACTGACATCTGATACCTTTCTCCTGATACCTATTCACTGATACCTGACACCTTTCTCCTGACACCTAACAAATAAAATTATGGAAAAAGCACCTATACACCAAATAATTCATCTGTTCAAACAAAGTTTTAATGATTTGAATGTTATCATAAAAGACAAAGAATTAGAAGATTTTGCCCTTTTGGTACATTCTGCAATGATTGGAGCAAGACGAAAGTTTCATACGCCAAATCACGCACTTTTGGTGTGTAATAATCTGCATCACCCCCTACAAATATTAGGTGGGCTTTTTCATGATGTCATTTATTATCAAGTAGATGGCGGTTTTCCTGATAATTTGGAGGATTTTTTGGACGGTGTGGTAAGGGTGCGCAAAGATGATACCGTTTTTATACAAAAAACAGTTCGTACTGAACAAAACGAAATATTGCGTATTTGTTTGGACGTTTTTGGATTTCAATTTGAACAAAAATTACCTATTTATGGTGGATTAAATGAATTTTTGAGTGCGTATATTGCAGGAAAAGCCTTAGAAAATTATCTTTCAAAAGCCCAAATATTGTCTGTATTGGCGTGTATTGAGGCAACAATTCCTTTCCGTTTGCCAAATCAACAAGGTGAAAGCCATTTTGAACAATTATTTTTAAAATTAGAAAAAGTTAATAAAAAATATGCCCTCAAACTCTCCAAAGTACATTTGGAGCATTACACACAGCTTGCGGTTGGTGTTGCTAATGAAGATGTAGCCAATTTTGCAGACAAAGATACAGGGCGTTTTTTGGATAATACTTGGCTTTTGATTTTTGAATCTAATAAAAATCTTTTTGCTAAATTCACAGGTTTTGTGTCTTCTATTTTGCAATACAGGCACGGTATTATGAAAACAGAATCTTTTATCAAAAATCTTAAACCTGAAAGTATTTTTCATCAATTCAAAAATATTCCTGAGCCTTCACATTACGAATATCTACAACAACAAGCAGGTATAAATCTCGCAATCGCCAAAGAATATTTGGGTGTAAAATTATTGACTGCTATGCTTTTGGAAGCACTTGCACACACAACAGGCGGAGATGTACCCATTAGTATTTTTACAGGAGGCATACGCACCGAAAATAATGCAGTAGAAAGAGCAGAAGATTATTTGCCTGCTTGCCTTGAAAATACTGTCTATAACGAAAAAGTTTTTAAACTTTTGGCTTTTGGCAGGGCAAGTGATGTGGGTTTTGATATGAAAAATTCGCCACTTTCTGCATTTATTTATAAGTCTTTGGGAAGTATTCGTTGTGTAGAATTATTGGAAAAAGTAAGGGAATTTTTTGAAGAAAAAATTTATTATCACGAATTTTTAGAAAGTTTTGATGCAAATGTGCTGTCAGCAGTTGCTCAAGCTTGTGCTAAAATCGCCATCACAAGAACAGAAGCATTGGAAAAGTATTTTTAATAATGGTGAATGGTAAATGGTGAATGGTGAATGAAACAGCCTTTTTGTATGTCCAACGAAAAAATATTGTTAATTTTAGATTTAGATGAAACATTGATACACAGCAGTTCTGCCTTAATTCATCAAAATTTTGATTTTCAGGTGTTTGATTATTACGTGTATAAACGCCCTTATTTAGCTGAATTTTTGGTTTTTTGTGATACACATTTTCAGTTGGCGGTATGGTCATCTGCAAGCGAGGATTATGTGGAATTGATTGTGGAGCATATTTTTCCAAAAGAAATAAAACCTGCTTTTGTGTGGGGAAGGGAAAAATGCACAAGAATTTTTGATTATGCTGATTTTGAAGGCATTTCTCCAAATTATGAATATGCCAAAATCCTCAAAAAAGTAAAGAAAAAAGGTTTTTCGTTTGAAAAAATACTAATTTTAGAGGATACACCACTAAAAGTTCAAAATGCTTACGGAAATGCCATTTATGTCAAACCTTTTGAAGGAAATTTGGAAGATATAACCTTAAAAAATCTCACAAAATACCTTTTTACGTTGAAAAATGTGAATAATGTGCGTAAAATTGAAAAAAGAGGTTGGGAGAAAAACGTAGATATTGAATGATTTTTTTTTTAATATGGTTGTCTGACAATTTTGTGCGATACTTTGTTTACTTTATATGTCATTCTGAAAGAATCTGGCTGTTCTATGCGATAAAACAGCCAGATTCTTTCAGAATGACACAAGCATTTTTTTTTTTTTTTGACACAAGCATTTTTTTTCTTTTTTCACAAAAATTATCAAAAAACCCTAAAATCTCTCCAACAACGCCTTTATTTTATCTTTTTTATCTTTCATCAACCAACACAATTCATCAAAAACAAAGTTTTCCACGTGTGGAATTATCTCAGGATTTTCTAATTTATTTTTTACGCAACCTGCGTATTTTATACCTTCGCCAAATATAGCTACTGCTATTTGAACGTGTTTTTTGATTTTTGGGATTGTGATTTCGTACATTTTTTTCTTTCTTGGAAAAGACAACGCCATATATTCAAGAAATTTTTTGATGCCCAACAATACGCCATCTACCAAAGAACCGTGTTCATAAGTTGGCAATAAATTGGCAAAACTTTCTACAAATGACCTTTTTTGCTCGTATTTATACAAATACGCAAAAAATCCAAAACAAATATGACAATCAAAATCTAAGATTTTTATTTTTTTATCAAAATCTAAAATTGATTGTGCGTGCATTTCGTACATTCCTAATTGTTTTTTTTCAAAAAAATTAGTAAGCCCTTTTTGATGGTGAAAAATGTGTTTTTGATGATTTTCAGGCGTGTCATATTCCTGCAAAATGGTTAATTTTACATTTGGAAATAAATAAGAAAAAGTTTCAAAATATGCTATTGTATGGAATAAATTTTCAGGTGAAAATCCTTCAAAATCACGAAAAAATGAATTATCCACTTGAAAATTAAGCTCCAAATGCGAAATAAATGGGATTTCAGTTTCATTTTTAAATACACCATTTTCAAACTCAAAAAACTTATTTCCAATCTTTACACTTGATTTTTTGCTTAATCCAAAAATCAGAAGAAACCCAAAATGATAATACAAAGTTGCTGTTTTTTTTTCTTTTATTTTTCCTGATAAAATTAGAATTTCCGCTAAGCATTTTTCCACATTAGGATTGTCTAATTTTACAGACACATTTGCATTTTTTTCAAAAGAAAAAATGAAATTTTGGTTTTCTTGAGGCTTTAAATTTTCGCTCAAAAACTCCATTATCATAGCACGAAAACCTCGCTTGTCCAAACTACCAAGATACATAGCAGGACGCATTCTAACCGCTTCAAAACCGCTTAAAATTGTGATATTTTCAGCATTATAATCACTTGAATTTTCCATAAATAATAATAATAAAATTTGTTAAAAATTCTTTAAAGATACAAATTTTCATTATTATTTACAAAAAAACCAAATAAAAAATATGTGTTTTTTATGCAATATTTTCTGTTATTTTTCTGGATTATTTTCTGGATTTACTTCAATATTTTCAATAATTTTTTCCACCATTTCTGGGCTTTTTCTTAGCTTTTTGTCATCAACATTTTCATTCAGAAAAGCATTAATGTCATCAACATTGTATTGTGCTTTTATTTTGCCAAAAGCATCAATTACGACATCAAAATTGCCTAATTTTTCACTTACTTTGATAGATGATTCAGTGATTGGCGTTTCAATTTCTTCGGTTTTTATAATTTTTTTGCGTCCCATTGGAAAGTTCAAGGTTTAAAGTTCAAGGTTTAAAAGTTCAAAAGTTCAAGGTTTAAAAATATAACAAAATCCTTATTAAAATCCTGCTAATCCTTTAATCCTAAAAATCCTGATTCAGACTTTGGCTGTTTCATTTATCATTTATCATTCAACATTCATCATTTTTAATTTTTTTTTTTGCAAATATAAAAAAATAAAAAAAAAGAATTATCTTTGTAACCAATTTTTAATGCTTTTCAAGGCATTTTACGCTAAACTTTGCTCTTAATAAAGAGATTTTCTTATGACTACCCCAAACGAACACGAAATTTCGCAACAAGCGGTTACTGAACAACCCGTTGCTGAACCAACAAATGTTGAAACAAACATTGAAACAAATATTGTAGATGCAGAGGCTACTTCTGACGTTACTTCTAACGTTATTTCTGAAATCACAGAAGAAGAACACGCATCAGCAGAAAGCACAGAGGATTATTCACAATACAAAAAAGAGGATTTTCTCAAACTTATCAAAGGTTTGGAAAATGCAAAGGATTTTTCACACAATAGTAATATTCTGCGTGAAATAAAACCACTTTTTGACGAAATCGTGAATGTGGAAAAAGAACTTGCCCTGCAAAAATTTGTAGAAGAAGGTGGTGATAAAGATGATTTCAAATATAAAAATGATAAAATCGCAAAAGATTTTTATGCACTTTTTAAAGAAATCCAAGACAAACGTGCAAAATATTACGCTGATATGGAAGAACAGCGTGAGAAAAATCTACAACAAAAACGTGCTATTTTGGACAAAATACGCGAACTTGTAGATGGCGAAGAAACCGAAGAAAGCATCAAACGCCTTAAAGACCTTCAAACTACTTTCAGGCAAATAGGGCCTGTTTCTAACCAAAACAGCAAAGAAATCGCAGAAAATTATAAAGCATTGCTTGATAGGTTTTATAACAATCACGGTCTTTATAATGAATTAAAAGACCTTGACCGTAAAAAAAATTACGAAGCAAAAGTTTTGATTTGTGAAAAAGCTGAAAATCTTGTAAATTACGAATCTATCGGAAAAGCCATCAAAGAGCTTAACGAAATGCACGTAGAATACAAAATTTTAGGCCCTGTGCCAAAAGAAAACCAAGAGGAACTTTGGCAAAGATTTAAACTTGCGTCTGACAAAGTGTATGACCGCAAAAGAGAAATCATAAAATTCCAAGACGAAGAAAGATTGCAAAATCTTGCTAAAAAAGAAGAAATTTATGAAAAAATCCTTCCTTTTGTAAATTTCCAAAGCGACAAAATCAAAGAATGGGACGAAAAAATCAAAGAAATTATGGAGCTTCAAAAAGAATGGGAATCTATAAAACCTATTCCGAAAGACGCCCTCAAAGAATCCAGTAATAAATTTTGGAAAGCATTTAAAACATTTTTTGCTAATAAAAATGTATTTGTCCAAAAACTTGATGAAGAACGTGAGCAAAATCTTGTGAAGAAAAATGCCCTTTGTGAAGAAGCTGAAGCAGTTATCAACAGCGAAGCTGACCGCAGAGACATCAAAGAAAAACTAAAAGAACTTCAACGTAAATGGAAAGACATAGGCCCAGCACCAAAAAAATACCAAGAGTCTATTTTTAATAGATTTAAAACAATTTGTGATGGATTTTTCCAAAAAATTCGTGAAGAATTTAATACACAAGAACAAGAATACGAAAATAACCTCAAAGCAAAACGTGCTTTGTGCGACAGAATAGAACAAACTACGCTTGATGACCCACAAATCGCAGAAGCTACTATCCAAAATTTCGCAAGAGAATGGAAAGAAATTGGTTTTGTGCCTCGCAAACAAAAAGAAACCATACAAAGCAGATACGACCAAGCAATTGCTGGTTTTATTGAACGCCTCACTATGCCACAAGAGGATAAAGACAAAATGCAAGTTGCTAATGACCTTAATATGGCTACTGAAAGCATTAACTCTGCTCGCAAAATCAGAGAACGTGAAAGTGAACTCAAACGTAAAATTCAACGCATTGAAAATGATGTTGATGTGCTAAAAAATAATATGAGTTTCCTTGCAACTTCTTCAAAAGCAGATAAACTTAAAATAGAAGTGCAAAGCCAAATTCAAGAAAGCGAAAAAGAACTTAAAAATCTTCGTGGTCAATTAAAAACCCTCCAAATACTTGAACAAAGTATGCCAAAAGAGGAAAGAGAAGAAAGAAATGACCGAAACGACAGAAATAACAACTACAACCGTAATAACAATTACAACCGCAACAACAATAATAACAACAGAAGGAAGTAGTCGTTTGAAAGCTCAAAAAGCTAAATAAAAAATCCAAAACTCAAAATATAATTTTGGGTGTTGGATTTTTTTATTTTTTGGGAAAAATTATTTTTTTATAAATTAAAAACTTTATCAAAAACAATATCATAATTTCCGCCCAATGAAGTCATTAGTAATGTTGCATTATTTTTTTGGAGATAATACAATATCATATTTTTAGCAATATCAATATTTTGATTGTCCAAATGACTAAAAGGTTCATCTAACAAAAGATACGAAAAAGGTTGTGCTAATGCCCTCAAAATGGCTACACGTTGGCGTTCACCATAAGATAGCGTAGCGGTTTTATGGTCTAAAATATGTAAAATATTAAGTTTTTTGGCTAATTCTTTAATTTCTTCCAAAGAAAATACATTTGTTAATTCATTTTTTAAAATAATATTTTCTAAAGCAGTTAATTCCAAAAAAAGCCTTAAATCCTGAAAAACCATACTAATTTTCTTTTGTCGCAACATTCCCCATTCTTCCAAAGACAAATTTTTAAGGTTTTTTTGTGGATTATTTTCATTTACTAAAAATATTTCTCCTGTATAATCATTTCGTAATCCATACAACAAATGTGCAAATGTGGATTTTCCTTTGCCTGATTGTGCAGAAATTAAGTATTTTTTATTGGGCAATAACTCAAAATTTTGTTGCCAAATATCTGATTTATAATGATTGTGTTTGAGATATTCTGCAATGGGTTCTGGTGTAATATTTTTTATAATGAAGTTCAAGGTTCAATGTTTAAGGTTTAAAGTTTAAGGTTTAAAGTTTAAGGTTCAAAAGTTCAAATTAAAAAAATGGCTGTTTAATCCTGTTAATCTTTTAATCCTGTAAATCCTGATTAAAATCTTGTTAATCTAATCCTGATGTAATACTTTTTGTTCTTCTGCAAATTTTTGAATATCAGTAAGAAAAACAATGCTTTTATCATTAAATTCAGTATAATTTTTTTGTAAAATACCAATACAATCCAAAAAATTTCCTGTATGACTGCTACGTTTTTGCAAGCCTTCCAAACTACGTTGTAAGCCATAAAAATTTTTATTTTCGCCATCACCATATTTTACAAGCCAATTTTCCTTTTGCATATAAGGTAACATTTCTTGGAGGCGTTCAGGCAACAATTTAAAATTTTCAAATAAAGAAATATACGTTCTTTGTGCAAAATCTTCTACATTTTCACCAAAAAATTTTTCAAAATGTACCGCCAAAAAATGGTCATACAGAATATCAATCACTACGCTTGCATAACGCAAAGCCTGAGGACGCAAAAGTTCTGAAAGTTCGTGTGTGATGTAATGTGTATCTGTAAAATTATCTATTTTTCGGTGTAAAAATATACCTTTTTGAATAGAAACAGGATACATTTCAAGAGCTTTTTTGCCTTTGACAAAATCTGCAATAAAATTCCCAATCATCAAATCATTATTCTCACCTGAAAGTGCCAAATGTGCTAAAAAGTTCAAAGTTTAAAAAGTTTAAGGTTTAAAGTTCAAAAGTTCAAAGTTCAAAGTTCAAAGTTCAAGGTTCAAAGTTTAAGGTTTAACAAATGTATTTGGCTGTTTCATTTACCATTTACCATTTACCATTTACCATTCATCATTTACCATTATTCACTCCCATTCCAAAAAGTGCGAAATCGTATTTTACAGGGTCATTTTTATCAAATTTTTTGAGATTTTCGGTTAAAAAAACTGCATTTTTCCAATTTGCTTTGTTATCATTTACCAAATTTAATTTTGTTGCAGTACGTTCTACGTGAATATCATAAGGACAAATCAGTTGGGAAGGTTTTATTTTTTGCCAAATTCCAAAATCTACGTCTTGGTCATCAATGCGTACCATCCACCTCAAAAACATATTTAAACGCTTACAAGCTGATTTGCTCGCAGGTATAGCAATGTGTTTGCGTGTGCGAGGCAAAAATTCTTCACTATCACAAAAATAAGTATAAAAACCTTTTAAGGCATTTTCTACATTGATGTCATTAGGAAGTATATTATCAGAAAACGCATTTTCCAAACTTTCGTTTTTTTTGTAATGTTTTTGTAAAAATAACAAAAAATAACGTAAATCCTCAAAATTAAAGGTGCGATGACAAAAATTTTTAAGTTTTTCTAAATCATTAGGCTTGTGATGAAGTACAAAATCGTGAGGCGAATTGTCCATCAATTCGCACAAAAGCCTGCTTTTATCAATAATAATCTTACGTTTTCCCCACGCAAAAATTGAGGCAAAAAAACCTGAAATTTCAATATCTTGTTTTTTAGAAAATGCTTTTGGGATTTGTATGGGGTCATTTTCTATAAATTCTGGCAAATGATATGCTTTATAGTTTTTTTCTAATAATTCAGATAATTGTTCAAAGTTCAAAGTTTAAGATTCAAGGTTTAAGGTTCAAAGTTTAAGGTTCAAAAGTTCAAAATATTCCATAAAATCCTGAAAATCTTTAAATTCTGAAAATCCTGATTTTATTTGGCTGTTTCATTCCTAATTCATAATTCCTAATTCCTAATTCATAATTCCTAATTATTCAACGCTTCCCAATATTCTGTTGCTCTACGAAGATGTGGTACTACGATTGTGCCTCCTATGAGTGTAGCAATAGAAAAAGTTTCTTGAATTTGGGCATTTGTTACGCCTAATTCGTGGCATTTTCCTAAGTGATATTTTACGCAATCATCACATCTTAACACCATAGAACACGCAAGACCCAAAAGTTCTTTGGTCATTACGTCCAAAGCTCCAGCTTGATACGCATTTGTATCAAGATTAAAAATACGTTTGATAACTAAATTGTCAGAAGCCATTATTTTTTCATTCATTTGACTTCTATAAGTGTTGAATTGTTCTACAATATCCATAAAAAAAGTTTAAGGTTTAAAAAGTTCAAAAGCGAAGCCCCCTAACCCCCAAAGGAGGAATTTAGGAAAGTACAATTTTTCAAAAGTTCAAAAAAAATCCTGTTAATCTTTAAATCCTGAAAATCCTGCTCAAAAATCCTGTTAATCTTTAAATCCTGAAAATCCTGCTCAAAAATCCTGTTAATCTTTAAATCCTGAAAATCCTGCTCAAATTGGCTGTTTCATTCATCATTTATCATTTAACATTCATCATTAAATTTATAATTTCTTCCTAAGTCTTGCAACAGGAATTTCAAGTTGTTCCCTGTATTTGGCAACAGTTCTGCGGGCAATTTGATAACCTTTATTTTTGAGCATTTTTTCAAGTTTATCATCAGAAAGTGGTTTTCTTTTGTTTTCATTATCCACAAATTCCTTCAAAATATGTTTTACTTCCCTGCTACTCACATCTTCACCTGCTTCGGTAGAAATTCCCTCTGAAAAGAAATATTTTAAAGGAAAAACCCCAAAATCTGTTTGAATAGATTTGCTATTGGCTACACGTGATACAGTGGAAATGTCCATATTTATTTTGTCCGCAATATCTTTGAGAATCATTGGCTTAAATTTGCTTTCATCACCTTCCAAGAAAAACTCATATTGATAGGTCAAAATTGCATTCATTGTTTTTAACAATGTATTTTGACGTTGTTTTATCGCATCAATAAACCACTTTGCAGCGTCCAATTTTTGTTTTACAAAAGAAACTGTATCTCTAATTTGGCGGTCTTTTTTATCGCTTTTGCTGTATGTGTCAAGCATATCAGCATAGGTGTTATTGATGCGTAATTCAGGAGCATTTTTGGCATTAAGCGTGATATGCAGTTTTCCGTTGTTATTATTATGAAGAATAAAATCAGGAATTACATATTGTGCTTTTATTTGATTAGAAGATGTTTCGCCTGGTTTTGGATTAAGTTTTAGAATAAGATTGATAATTTCTTTGAGTTGTGGGTCTGTTAAATCCAATTTTTTAGAGATTTTTTCATAATGTTTTTTTGTAAATTCCTCAAAATATTCATCTAAAAGCGTAATTGCGATTTTGGCAAGTGGATTTTCATTTATTTTGCGTTCTAATTGGATAATAAGGCACTCTTGTAGGCTTCTTGCACCAATACCTGCTGGGTCAAATGATTGTATTCTTTTGAGAATTAACTCCACTTCTTCCTCGTCAGTTTCAAGGTTTTGGGTAAAAATAAGGTCATTGACAATCGCCTCCAAACGTCTGCGTAAATAACCATCGCTATCCATACTTCCTATGATTTGAAGTGCAATAATGCGGTGTCGTTCTGACATTCCCAAAAAATCCACCTGCATAATAAGATTATCATTCAAAGAATCAGTCATTATGATAGGCATTTCTTTTTCTTCTTCTCTGTAATTGTTGTCTTGATAATTATAACTTCCATAATCATCTTGTGGAAGATATTGGTTTATGCTGATTTCGTCAGGATTGCGATAATCCTCGTCATAATCATCATTATTGTTGTTGCTGTTGTAGTCATCATCATAATCTTCATTATTTTTGTTATTATAATCTTCTTTGTCCTCATATTCGGTTTCTCTTGTGTTGTTGGTAAGTTCATTGAGGGATTCGGTTTCGCTACTTCTTCCATCTTCCAAAATAGGATTACTTTCTAATTCTTCTTCTATTCTGCTGTTAAGTTCAGAGGTAGGAATCTGTAACAATTTTATAAATTGTATTTGTTGAGGCGAAAGTATTGTTATTTGCTTTTGGTTTTGTGTCAGTTTTTGCATGGTATAAATAACAAAGCGTTAAGAAAAATAATTATTTTAATATTTGGAAAGATTTTTGCTACTAAGCTAATGCTTTTTTTGAATTTTCACAAAAATTATTAAAATAAAATTATTTTTTTAAATTAATGCTAAGGAAGAAATTACCAAAACACCATAAAAAAGGCTTTTGGCTCTTTCATTTACCATTTAATATTCATCATTATTTAATGGGCTGTTTCATTCATCATTTAACATTAAAATTCCCCCTTTGGGGGTTAGGGGGCTTTTATTTCACGATTTCCGCTTGATTAAGAATATAAAAAAGGCGTTCTCTATCTTGTGTATTAAGTTTTAGTTTGCCTTTTACGGTAATTTGTTGGCTTGTGTGTGTTATAGGTGTTTTTGCACTTACTTCCACGATGGATTCAGGGCCTGCACCGCCACAAAAAAAGCAAACGCTTATCGGGTAATACGAAAGCATAAAAAATTTGTGTTTGCTGGATTCTTCTAAGGGATAAATATAGCCTTTTAATGTTACGATTTGTCCATCATAAGCCTTTATTTTGTCGGTAAATTTAGGGACGTAAGCGTCTTTGTAATAATCGTATTTTACGCCCAAAAGCACTTTCCAAAGGTCTTCTAAGTTGCTTTTTTGGGAAAAGGCAAGGGAGAGAAAGAGGAAAGGAAAGAGGAGGTAGAGAAGTTTTTTTGGCATTGTATTTAAAAGGAGAAGAATTATTTATTTAGTTTTTCAATATTTATAGCAGTAAATCCTCCGTTGTTTTTTGAAACTTCAAAAGTTACAATATCATTTAAGTGTAAATCTGAAAAAGATACACCTTTTTTTAATGCGGATTTACTAAAATGTAAATCACCATCATTTTCTATATATATAAACCCACCGTTATCTTTTATATGAATAATTTTTCCTTGCCCTTTTTGACTCATTTTTAGATTTTTAGCCTTTTGGTGCATTGAGTTTTTATCTAAATTTTGTAATCCCAACCAATATGAATACATTGCAGCGAAATGAAAAACTTTAAGTCTATCAATTTTTTCAATGATACCATTTGCAATTAAGGCACTTTCTAAATCTCCGACAGAGTCACTTGTCGTTTTAAATTTAGGCAGTTTTATAATCTCATTTAACAAATCTTCCATTTCCAAATAAGTTAATCTTTTCCTTTTGTATTTGTTGTTTTTATCAAGTGATTTTATATAAGTTATTGTAGTTTTTATATTATCGTATCCCTCAGCTGTTAAATCAGAGAAATGGTCTTCCATAACCGTAATCCTTATTTCTGCATTAGTCGTATAACAATAATGCAATACTGGAGTATAAGGTGGATTTTGAATAAATTCAGGATAAATAGATTCAGGTTTGCTTGTATGGTTTTTTCTGGAAGATTCCAGATAATTGGGAAGGATATTTTCTAAACCATTTTTCACTGATTCTTTCATCATCTTTAGGAAAGGACGTAATACCATTGTACCATTTGCATTGGAAAAATTAAGGTAGAAAAAATCATAAGGAGAACCGAGTGGCGTTTTTGTAGGGCTTAGTATTTCGTTACCAAAAAAAGTATTCAATAAAACATAAATAATATTTTTTTCAATATCAGGTTGATGATTTTTCTCTGTTTTTATTTCTATATCTCTAAGATATTTAACAGGGTATTGATTATAACGTTTTGCAAGTTCAAAAAAGGCTTTTTTAGCACTATCTTTTGCAAATACCAATTTGAAAAAATAAGCATATATTTCATCAGGTGTCCATTCTATTTCAATGGTATTGTCCCTCAAACTCAAAGAATTATTTACTCGTTGCAATTCTTTTTTAATGTCAGTACGAATAAATATTTTTGGATAGATATTAGAATAATAATCCATATTGTAATTATCACCCCAAAACTCTATGAGTGGAGTAATAATTTTTTTCCAATCTTCTGTATGAGAAACTTTATCTAATTGGTCAAATAATACAAAAATTTTAATATTTTCTGATATTAAAAAATTATTTAAATGTATCACATCTTTCTGTATCAAATTCCTATTATCGCTGTCACTTAGATATTTATCAAATAAATTTCTTCTATCTTCAATTGTAAAATCAGGTTTTTTCAAAGAAATAATATCATTTTCAATTTGAGTATTTGGGTAGAATTTTCTGTATTCTCTTATGTGAGGTTCAAGCGTTTCATCTAATAATATAGATATCAACATATACATTAGCCAAAAATCATGTACTTTTAATTTTTTCAAAACTTCTATTTCATTATCTTTATTATAAGGAAATGTTTTAAAAATATTTTTTTCACCTTTCAACGCAACAACTGTTACAAAATGGTAATTTTGTGTTCCTGAAAGTCCAGTTTTATCCAAGATTATTTTTGTAATTTCTTTATTTTTAAAAGCCTTATACAAATATGTTTTTCCTGAACCCTTAAATCCTTGAATAAGAAAATGTTCTTTATTAAAAAAAGGCTTCATATACTCCCTGTAAAAAAAAGTATTGACATCAATATCAGGATTAGCATTTTCTGCAAATAAAGGGATATTTTTAAGTGTTTCTTGTAAACCATTTAAAACTATATTTCGTAGTTCTTTTATGCCAAGTTCCCCATAATTTATAGTGATTTCTTTTGCAAAAAAATTATCAATTTTTGCAAAAATGTCGTTCAAATCTTCAAATTTTTTTGTTTTACCATCATAATCAACAAATTCATTTGTTTGAACTAATGTTAATAATTCTTTTTCTTTTTTCTCATTTTCTTCGTCTGTTTCATAGAATTTAACGCCTATTTCTTTGAGGACTTTATTTTCTCCCAAAGAAACACGAGGGATATCAGTAAAAGGTATTGCATTTTGATATATTTGTTCTATTTTTTTTTGTGTTTCATCTGCATAATTTGTTATTAAATTATTAAGGCTTTTTAAAAATAATTCTTGTCTTTCTTTATTATTAGGCACAATAGAATTAACCAAAAGTAATTTTGGTTGTTTTATTTCTTCTTGATTTTGTAGTTTAATGTCTATATATTTATCCAAAAGAAAATACAATCCTGCTCTGGTTTGTTCGCTACTACCAAAAAATCCTACAATAGCATTGGACAAATTAAGGGCTGTAATTCCAAATATTTCATTGAAACCTGTGCGTGAATCTATCAAAATATAATCATCTTTTGTGAGTTCTAAGTTTTTAACCAAATCATTAAAAAGCTCCCTAAATTGCCTTATCATTTTGTCAGAATTAGAAATATTAAGCCTTGCTAATCCGTGCAGATAATGGTCAAGATGTGTGTTTGGTATTGATGTTTCTGAATTATCAAAAATAGATGTGTAGTTTAGATTTCCAGAAGGCAATACAAATATTTTGCCTTTTTCTCCAGAATAATCTTTGCTTACTTCTAAAATATAATCATTTGCAAGATTTATATTTTGACTACCAACAAATTCTTTATCCAATAAATATTCTACAAGTCCGCTTTTTTGAGTTTGTTCTTGTTGTTCCTCCAAACCAAAAAAACTCAAAAATCCAGGTGCTTCAAAATCACAATCCAAAATCACAACTTTTTTACCTTTTTGTGCCAAATGCAAGGCATAAGCACACAAGGTAGTAGTTCTGCCCATTCCACCTTTGTAACTATAAAAAGTAACTACATTGCAGGGATTTGTGTGTTCTTGTTGTGTATTGTTTTCGTGCTGGTTAGTATTTAAAAGTGTGTCAAAACGCCACACCAAACCCAAATCTACTTTAGAATTGGGATTTGGGTATTCATCAGAAAAAATATATTGATACATTGGGTCATAATTTTTTTCTCTTTCAGTTATGACTTTTAAAGAAATATTATGATTAGTTATATTTAGTGCATCAATATTATAATTTTGAGTGTTAGAAACCAAAACAAAAATCTCCAAACGCATATCTGTTTTTAAAGACATGCGATAATCTATAATTTTTTGCGTATTTTGTTGTTCTTTTAATTGATTTTCAAGTTCGGTGATGTATTCAAAGGATTTTAACATGATAATTAGAGTTTAGAGTGTTGGGAGTTTTCTATAAATATAATATACAAAAAAAAGGAACTCAGTGATTTCTGTTTTGTTGTATGCAAGGTTTTGATTAGGATTGAAATTTGTATTATCAGTTTGATAACGTTGTTTTACTTCCCAATTCCTAAATAATTGATAATTTTTATAACTAACAGGATCCATGTTGATGTTGAAACTTCTAAGATTTGACATAAAAGTATTTATACCATTTGAACGCCTTTCTAACATTTCAATATTTTTTGTGTAATTGTGATTGCTTATAAAATAATCATACCACAAATTTGATGTATTTGGTTCTGGAAGTCTAAAACATATACCACGTGACCTATTATATGGCTCATCTAAAAACTCCACATTCTGGTTTTGGGGAAAATTTAGTTCTTTGTATATACAATAGTTTATTGTGCCTTCAAGTACATATCCCAATAGATAATAAACTTCCCTTAAAATATGATTTTCACGTTCTTCTTTCGTCTGATTAGTAACTTGACCACTTTGATTATCAAATAAATTGTTCATTATATCATTTTCTGTCATTTTATGTAAATTTTCAAGCATATATTCACAAGTTTTTAAATGTTTTAACGCAGATTTTTGATAATCCGCATAAACCATATATCGTTGTGATTGTGCTTGTTGTGCTTGAAAATCTTCAAGATTCATAATAACTCAGGATTTAGAATGGTAGAATAAATTTTTATTTTTTATTTTTGCAAAAATACAACAATATTTCACTTTTAATTATTATCTAAAAACAAAAAAATGACAAAATTTTTTAGCAAACTTTTTAGCTTTACTTTTATTACTTTTTCCTTAATTTCTGTTTTTCTAATTTCTTGCCAAGAAAATAACCAAGAAGGTAGCCCAAGTACAAAAAATGGACTTTACAACACCCCAATAGGCACAAGATACCAATTTCATAAACAAAATCCTAACGGAAATACACCCAAAAAAGGCGATTTGATAGATTTTCAGCTTGTAATCACTGACCACAATGGCAAAGCATTACGCAATACCTACAACGAAAAACCAAGTGGCATCAAAGAATTGCCTTTTGAAGACCCTTATTTTATTGCACATAAAAATTATAGAGAAGTATTTTCTTTGGTAAAAGAAGGTGATAGCCTTAGTTTTTGGATAAACACCAACATTCTAATAGAAGAAAATAACCTCAAAAATGTACCAAAAGACAAAGAATATAAATATACCGTCAAAATCCTAAAAATTCGCAATCGTCAACAAATTCGTAACGAAAATGACCTCAAACTTAAAACCCAACGCAAACAACAAGATAGCCTAAAAATTGCGAAATATATGGTTCAACTGAAAAAAAATGAAACTCAACAATACCAAATAAAAGATACTGATTCAGGACTAAAATATTACCTTTTGAAAGAAGGTACAGGTAAAAATATTGCTCCTAATGATACCATAAAACTGCAATATGTAGGAAAACTTTTGGACGGACAAGTATGTGATAAGTCTGACGGTGTAGCTGAATTTATAGCCAATAATATTGTCCCAAAAGGATTAGAGGAAGGCGTGGGGCTTATGCGTGAAGGTTCAAAGGGATTGTTTATTTTGCCTTCTGATTTAGCTTTTGGGGCTGAGGGCATAGAAGGAGGCATTGTTCCGCCTTATTCGGTGTTGGTGTATGAGGTTGATGTGTTAAAAGTAAATAGAAAATAAAAGCCCCCTAACCCCCAAAGGGGGAATTTTTAATGGTAAATAAAACAGCCAACAGCCTTGTTTGTTCAAAAGTTGAAATCGTTTGTTTCAGCTTTAAATTTTGTTTTTTAGTAACTTTCAATTATTTTTGAAAAAAAGCTACAATTAAATAAAAATCATTTTTCTTTTGGTACAAAAAATGTATTTTGGGCTGTTTTTTGTATATTTACTTAAAAAATCCCCCTTGGGTGTTGGGGGCTTCTTACCCTCTTATACCTCACAACTTAGTATAAAATGCGTTTTTTATTTACTTTACTGTTATTGATTTTATCTTGTCCTTTTCTTTTTTCGCAACAAAAAGAATTGATGATTATTGACCTTAATCAAATCAATAATCTTAATCATTTGGCAAATGATAAAATTGCTTATGTGGAGGATAAAACAGGAGAAATTAGTTTTGAAAATATTAAATCATCATTCCAAACGCTATACTCCAACACTCAAAATTACAAACTTATTCCAAAAATCTCCCAAATAAATTTTGGGCAAAGCTCATCAGCTTTTTGGTTTTGTTTTAAAATACAAGATAGTTTATTTAATGCCCAAAAAAGGTGGATTTTGAAAATAGAACACCCATCTTTGGATAATATAGAATTTTATTATCAAAATAATGTAGGAATTTATAAAACTATACGAACAGGGGACAAAGGTAAATTTTTGGAACGTGATATAAAATCTACACGTCTTTTTGCTTTCCATTTGCCTATTCATAGTGCCAATGTTCATACATTTTACTTTCGCATCAAAGGTGAAGGAATTTTGACCACGCCACTTAGTTTTTATGAAAATGATGATTATTACAAATATGCGTTGTACGAAGAAACGTGGATGGGAAGTTATTATGGGATAATGTTGGTGTTGAGTTTGTATAATTTATTTTTGTACTTTGTATTGCGAAATGCAATGTATTTATTTTATGTGGGTTGGATGGTTTTTTCAGCGTTATTTTCTGCGTCTATTGCAGGGCATTCATTCCAATATTTTTTTTATGATTCGCCTTATTTGGCAGAATTTTTTTTAATTTTTTCAGGTTTTTTTTCTTTGGTATCTCTAACGATTTTTATTCAGTTATTTCTTCGTACCAAAGAAAAAATAAAATATGCACATAATATTTTGGACATCATTAAGTATATTAGTGTAGCAATACCCATATACTATTTGGTTTCTAATAATTATAAATTATCAGTTGGCGTACTCACTTTATTGCCTCCTTTTACTTCTTTATTTGTATTAGCAATTTGTTTTTATGGCATTTACAAAAGACTACCTTCTGCTGTGCTTATTAGTTTTGCTTTTTTTGGGTCGTTGCTTGGTGCTGTTATTTATGGATTTAAACAATCAAATTTGGTTTTTCCGCATAATTTTTTTACCAATAATGCCCCTTATATGGGTTTTATTATACAAGGTGTCATTTTTTCTTTAGCGTTGGCTGACAGATACAAACAACTCAAAAAACAATTTATAGATACACAAAAAGAAGCAAACGAAAATTTGGAGAAAAAAGTAGCCCAAAGAACAGAAGAATTGCAAAATATGCACCAAGAAATGATTACCCAAAATGAAGAATTACAACAAAGCCAAGAGGAAATTTTAGCCCAAAGAGATGCCATAGAACGTAAAAATATAGAACTTTCTCAAATAAATTCGCAAATTCAAAGCAGTATAAAAGCTGCACAAGTTATTCAGAAAGCAATTGTGCCTTATCAACAAAAAAAAGAGGAACTCTTAAAAGAGCATTTTGTGATTTATAAGCCCAAAGATGTGGTTTCAGGGGATTTTTATTGGTTAAATAAAATTGAAAATACGACTTTTTTGGCGGTGATTGACTGCACAGGACACGGTGTGCCTGGTGCTTTTATGACTTTGATTACGAATAATTTATTGGATAAAATCGTGAGAGTTTGGGGAATTTATAGCCCTGCGTCCATTTTGGAAAGACTTCAAGAAGAAATTGAAATTGTACTTAGGCAAAAAGAAACAGACAATAATTATGGTATGGACGCAAGTATTATCACAATTACGCCTCAAAATGATGAATTTGAAATTATTTTTGCAGGTGCAAAACAAAATCTTTATTTTGTAAATAGCCAAGAAAATACTTTACAATCATTATTAGGCACAAGAAAATCCATTGGAGGCTTTCAAAGCCCAGAAATTTTATTTGAAAATCAAAAAATTATTCTCCAAAAAAATGATAAATTGTATATGACTACTGATGGTTATATTGACCAAAATAACAAGTCAAGAAAAAGAATAACCGAAAAAAGATTTATTGAATTGATTGATAACATCAAGGAAAATGATATGTCAGAACAAAAAAGATTTTTACAAGATTTTTTACAGAAATATATGGAAAACACCACGCAAAGAGATGATATTTCGGTGATAGGGTTGAAATTGTAAAAAGGTGTCAGGAATCAGGAGAAAGGTATCAGTTTTTGAGCCTTGAACTCTTTGAACCTTAAACTTTTTGAACCTTGAACTCTTTGAACCTTGAACTTTTTGAACCTTAAACTCTTTGAACCTTAAACTTTTGAACCTTGAACTTCTTATCCTAATAATTTAATGATTTCTGCAATCAATACATAACAACCAATCGTTAGGATTACATAGCCAAAAGTTTTTTTCAAGGTTTTACCACTTAAAAAGAAACCAATGTAATTGCCTAAAAATAATCCACATATAGCCAATCCTGTAAAAATCAACAAAAAATCCCAATCAATATGAGGGTGTTGTGTGATATAACTGCTCATAAATCCTATACTTGTATTTAGAGCAATTATCACAAGAGAAGTACCTACTGCTTTTCGCATTGGCATACGTGCATACAATACCAACGCAGGAATTATTAAAAATCCACCACCTGCACCCATAATCCCTGTTAATATTCCCACAATCGTACCCACAAATATCATCAACATACTTGAATTAGGGCTTGGATATTCATTATTATTTTCAGGGTTGCCTGTTGCAAGCATTGACCACGAAGCTACCAACATCATACCAGCAAACAAAAACATAATTCCTGCTGATTTTGGTAAATTTAACCCTAAAATATGCCAGGTATTAGGCAAAAAAGGCAACAAATATCTGCGTGTCAAATAAACTGTTCCAAATGAAGGCAACATAAACCAAAATGCACTTGGTATGCTTACTTGTTTTTGTCTTAGATTTTGCAGACCACCCAACGTAGCAGTAGCACCCACCACAAACAACGAGTAAGTAGTAGCCAAAAGCGGTTCTATACCCAATACATACACCAATACAGGTGTTGTGAGTATGGAACCACCGCCTCCCACTAATCCAAGTGTTATGCCTATAAGTCCTGCCAATAAAAATCCTATGTACTGCAAAAAAGTTTAAGGTTTAAGGTTTAAAGTTCAAGGTTTAAAGTTCAAGGTTCAAGGTTTAATTATTAAAATAAATGAGTTACTTATTAAAATTAAAATGTTATTTATTAAAATAAATGAGTTACTTATTAAAATTAAAATGTTATTTATTAAAATAAATGAATTACTTATTAAAATTAAAATGTTATTTATTAAAATAAATGAATTACTTATTAAAATTAAAATGTTATTTATTAAAATAAATGAATTACTTATTAAAATTAAAATGTTATTTATTAAAATAAATGAATTACTTATTAAAATTAAAATATTATTTATTAAAATAAATGAATTATTTATAAAAGTTAAAGCATTATTTGTTAAATTTAAAGTATTACTTATTAAAATAAATTAGTTATTTATTAAAATTAAAAGACTATTTATGAAACTTTGAACCTTAAACTTTGAACCTTAAACATAGTTTATTCCCAATTTTCATTCAACAACATCAGAAAGCCATTGTTGCGAAAGGGGATTGTTTCTGTGGATTTTTGTAAGCCAACCAACAGAATTTTATTTTGTGTGGTATAAATTGCTTGGTAAGCACGTTCATCATTGATAGTGCCAAAAGTTTTATATTGTAGGTTTTTCCCTGTGTTGCTATCAAATTTTGCTAAAAAAATATCATTATCAGAAAGTGGATTATTGTGGTTTCCTATTGCGATAATATCTTTATTAGCATCTTCCATAATGGTTTGAAATTCGTCAGAATACATTTTAAAACGTACTCGCCAAGCAGCAGTTTGTCCAATTCTATCAAATTTTGCAATAAAAGCATCTTTTTGTGTGGAATTGGTGGTATTATTCAAATAACCTGCTAAGGCAAATTTTCCATCTGAAAGCCCCAATACAGTCAATCCTTCGCCTTTAAAATTATCATTGTCATTATTTGCTAATAACGAAAAAGTGCTTACAGTTCCATTATTGGTTGCATAAATAATGGCAGGCACATTGTTACGGGTTGTACCTGCAACAACAAAAGCATCTTCTATGCCACCAGCATCAGGTAATTTATAAATACTTCCTGCTTTACATTTACAAGCTGAAACAATAGAAAGTATTGAATTTATTTTATTGCCTGTGGTTGCGTTGTAAATATCAGAGATTATATTAATATCATTGTTACTGCCACTGTATGAAGTGCCTATTGCGGTATAATTGCCTTGTTTATTTTGAAAAACACCCACATAATATTCATCTTTCAAAGAAGCAACTACTTCGCTCCAATCCTCTGCACCATCAGCCTCAAGTTTTAGGATAAAAGCATCACGGTCTTGGGGTGTATTTTGGATTTCGCCCACCATAATAATTCCACCATCTGTTGTAGTTTCTATGCTTTTTGGGCTAATGAGTGCATTTGTAAAAGGTTCTATGGTTTTTGGAAATCCTGGTTTTGATTTAAAATCATTGCCAACTTTATTTATCCAAATATCATTTATATTGCGTCTGCCCACAAGCCAATAACCTGAATTATCAATAATAGGCAATACATCATAAATAACTTCATCACGATTTGCACCACCATAACTAAAAGTTGAATTAGAATTTGGTGTATTAAGTTTTGGGAGAATGGTAATGTTTTTAGTAATACTGTCTGCAATAACACCTTGCTGTTTTTGCATTTTGGTTTTGAGCTTTACGCTATAAGTCCCAAATTTTTGGTAAATATGAGAAGGTAATTTTTCTTGTGAAGTTTCATTATCACCAAAATTCCAACTAAATTCTTGTGCATTAGCGGTGCCTGCACGTTGGGTGTTATTGGTAGATATTTCTGCACCGTCGGAAGGTTGCAAAAACACAGTTTCTTGTTCTCTGGCTAAATTTGGCATTGTAAAGTTGGCTTTAAATTGAATATAATCAATTTTATCCAATTCTTTACAGGCATTTGCCAAGAATACAGCACCCAATAAAAATAAGTATTTTGATGTTTTTGTTAGATTAAAAACTTTCATATTTGTCTAATTCTTTATGAATAATTTATATTTTTTCCTAAATAAATAGCATTTTTATTCTATTTTTTTTGATTTCCACAAAAATATATAAGAAAAGTTGATTTTTTTCAAAAAATGCTTTTTTCTTAATACTTTTTTTTGTTGAAAAAGAAACCAAGATAATAAAATAAATTTTATTTTGGTCGTTTTTTTTGTTTTTAACTGTTCTTTGGGTTATTTTGTAAAAAATTATAATAAAACAAATATTTTTGCAATAATATTTTTTTTGAACCTTAGGAATGTCTAAATCCTAATGTGCTTATGTTTATTTGACGTTTCACAGGCATAAATGCCTGTGCTATACATAAAAATACAAAAATATGTATAGAATAGGCATTTATGCTTATTTTTAAAAGTATCCATTTTATTTTTAATTCATTCCTTAAACTTTGAACCTTAAACTTTGAACCTTAAACTTTTAAACTTTTATGTATTTACGTGATATTCCTCAGATTAGAGAAGTAGGAAATTTGGAGTTTTTGGCAAAACAACTTGTAGAAGGATTTATTACAGGGCTTCACAGGTCACCTTTTCACGGTTTTTCGGTTGAATTTGCAGAACACCGACTTTATAATACAGGCGAAAGCATACGACATATTGATTGGAAAGTTTTTGCAAAAACTGATAGACTTTATGTAAAACAATATGAGGAAGAAACTAATCTTAGAACGCAACTTGTATTAGATATTTCATCTTCAATGTTTTATCCAGAAGAAAATTTTGGTAAAATGCAATTTTCGGTGCTTTGTATGGCTTCTATGGCGTATATGCTCCAAAAACAAAAAGATGCTTTTAGCCTTTGTACGTTTGATACCGAAATTCAAGTACAAACGCAAACCAAATCAACGGTTGCACATTTATACAAAATTTTTACCTTATTGGAACAGGTTTTGGCAAATAAAACACAATCCAAAAACCAAAAAACAAACCTCGCTCATAACCTTGACCAAATTGCTGAAAAAATACATAAACGTAGTCTTGTGATTATCCTAAGTGATATGCTTGAAAATGTAGAAAAACACGAAGAAATTTTTTCTGCCTTGCAACATTTAAAACACAACAAACACGAAGTTTTGTTTTTTCATATTAGAGATGCCAAAACCGAAGATAATTTGGTATTTGAAAATCGTCCTCATATTTTTGCTGACGTAGAAACAGGTGAAAAAGTGCGACTTCAACCTGACCAAATTCAACAATATTATCAATCACAACGCCAAAATCATTTTCAAAACCTCAAAATAAAATGCGCCCAATATAAAATTGATTTGATTGAAGTAGATATTGCCCAAACTTTTGAACAAGTTTTGTATGCGTATATGACCAAAAGACAGAAAATGAAATAAATGTTGAATGATAAATGTTAAATGATGAATGAAACAGCCAAATAATATTTTGTTTGTCTTTTTGTAAGAATAGGGGTTTTAAAATGAAATCTAAAAATTGATAAAAAAACATCAAAATTTTACGGAAAAATAAAAAATCTGTGTTCTAAAATGGTTTTATCTACTGGGAACTGCGGAAATCTCAAAAAATATCGTCTGTACCGTAGTTTACGAAGGTCTGACGATATTTTTTGAGATTTTTAACCACAAATTTTAGTAGATAAAAAAAGGTCAGACCTCCACAAGCTACGGTACAGACAGACCTTTTTTTTTAGTTGTAAAATTTATTTTTTAGATATTTTTTATAAAGAAAAGATTGCTTAAAATCGTTAAAAAATACTTTTTAGTACTTTTCCGCAGTTCTCAGTATCTAAAGAATTTCATTTTTTCCCAAAAAACACCGAAATCATAGCAATCACTGCCAAAACCATCACCATTGATGCACCTGTTGGCGTTTTGGGGTATGAAAATGAAATAATTGCCCCAAAAAATCCAGCAATCGCCCCAAAAAATCCAGCAATAAAAAGCATATTTCTAAGATTATTTGTCCAATAACGTGCTGAGGCAGCAGGCGTAATCAATAAAGCAGACATCAAAATAACCCCAACCGCTTGAATACCTATTGAAACTGACAAAATCATCATAAACGAAAACAAAAAACGCATTTTTTGTAATTTAAAACCTACGCTTTGGGCATAATTCATATCAAATGTCCACAAACGAAGCAAAGGATAATACCACCATAACAATACCATTAAAAACAAACTCATCAATCCTAACACCAGCACATCTTCCCACACCAAAGACGCAACACGTCCCAACAGAAATTTATCCAAACCTGATTGTTCGCCTCTGCCATCTTGTTGGATTTTGGTTAATAAAAATGTACCCAACCCAAAAAAAACAGACAATACCACCGAAATCGCAGTATCACTTTTTAACTTAGTTTGTTGTACGATATAATCAATACTTGCCAATGCTAAAGCTCCTGCAACAGTTGCACCCAAAAGCAAAACCCACGTTTGTTTGGTGTGTGTGAGCATAAAAGCAATCGCAATTCCTGGCAAAATAGCGTGAGAAAGGGCATCACCCACCAAAGATTGTTTGCGTAAATACGCAAACGTTCCTACCATTCCCGCAGATACACTGATAGAAAGCACACCCAAAAGCACCCATTGTGCATTAGGATTAGAAAAAAACTCCAATAATAAACGTTGAATATCCATATAAAAATTTATACAAATATCTACTTTTTTTTAGAAAGTTCAAAAAAAATGAAAGTTCAAATGTTTAAATATTCAAACGCTCAAATGTTTCAATCCTTTTTTAAGACTTTTTAAACTTTTTGAGCTTTTTAAACTTTTTTGAACCTTTAAACTTCTTTTCTGCCAACATAACCGCTTGTATATGACAAAATGGCTTAAAAAATATTAAAAATGTATATTTTTTATTTTTGGTTAAAAATTTGAAAAACAAACTTTTGAAATAAAATAAGAATTAAAAAATAAATTTGCTTTTTTGATAAAATTGATATTTATTTGAATTTCTGTTTTTTTACACACACATATAATTGAATAATCATAATTGGATTATAATAATCAACTCATTTTTTTTACAAAATTTAAGTTTTTTGTTTAAATTGAACATTTTTAAACTTTAAACTTTTAAACCTTAAACTTTGATATGAACAACGACCACGAATATATGCGAAAAATGCTCAATCAACAAGAGTTTCGCAAATATGCAGTAAAAGGAATGGGCATCAATGGCTCACACGTGGATAGCTATCTCCAACACATCAACGCCTCATATATTAGCCCTGTGGAAGATATGACACGTTCTATCATAGAAGAACGTCCTACTCGCTTTGCAGAAATTGATGTATTTTCTCGCTTGATGATGGACAGGATTATTTTCTTGGGTACGCCTATTGACGATTATATTGGTAATATTATCACTGCACAATTATTGTTTTTGGAATCTGCTGATGCACGCAGGGATATTGTAATGTATATCAATTCGCCTGGTGGCTCTGTGTATGCAGGTTTGGGTATTTATGATACAATGAGTTATATCAAGCCTGATGTTTCTACAATATGCGTAGGACTCGCAGCATCAATGGGTGCGGTACTTCTTTGTGCGGGCGAAAAAGGCAAACGTGTATCTTTAAAACATTCTCGCATTATGATTCACCAACCAAGCGGTGGAGCAGGCGGACAAAGTTCTGATATTGAAATCAATGCAAAACTTATTCTTTCGTTGCGTGATGAACTTTATCACATTATTGCAGAACACACAGGCAAAACTTTTGAGCAAATTTATCAAGACAGTGACCGTGATTTTTGGCTTAAAGCTGACCAAGCAAAAGAATATGGTTTGATTGATGAAGTGTGATGAACTTTATCACATTATTGCAGAACACACAGGCAAAACTTTTGAGCAAATTTATCAAGACAGTGACCGTGATTTTTGGCTTAAAGCTGACCAAGCAAAAGAATATGGTTTGATTGATGAAGTGCTTGTTAGACAACCGAAATAAAAAGTTCAAATGTTCAAAAAGCTTAAAAAGCTCAAATGTTCAAAAAGCTCAAAATATCCAAAGGCTCAAAAAGTATTTTAAAATTCTTTGAACTCTTTTTGAACTTCTTTGAACCCTTTTGAACCCTTTTTGAACTTCTTTGAACCCTTTTTGAACTTCTTTGAACCTTAAACCTTGAACTTTTAAACCCTTTTTTTATGATAAAATTTGAAGATGATGATGAGGAAGTAACAACTCCTACCAAACAAATAGCAGAAATGATGGGCGAAGCCCAAATGTTTGGCAAAAAATTTTTAGAAAAACGTCAAATATTCCTTTGGGGTGCAGTTACAGATGTAACCGCCAAAGATGTGGTAAATAGATTGATGTATTTGGAAGCTGATAAACCAGGCGAAGAAATTACGCTTTTTATCAATTCTCCTGGTGGTTTGGTTACTGCTGGAATGGTGATTTATGACACAATGCAAATGATTAGCTCTCCTGTTGCAACGGTTTGTATGGGACTTGCTGCATCAATGGGTTCTATCTTGCTTTCTGGCGGTGCGAAAGGCAAAAGGTCTATTTATCCAAGTGGTGAAGTAATGATACATCAACCAAGTATTGGTGGATATTTTCAAGGAAAAGCAGTTGATATTGAAATAAATGCACGCCAAATTATCAAAACCAAAGAAATGGGTGCAAGAATTTTAGCCCAAAATTGCGGTCAGACTTTTGAAAAAGTAATGAAAGATTTTGATAGAGATTATTGGTTAGATGCCAAAGAAGCTATTGCTTATGGCATTGTAGATAAATTGGTAGAAAAAATTTAATTTTTTTATTTTTTTTCCTAAAATCACAAAAAAACTACTGTATTTTTAAAAATTAAATTCAAAATTTAATTTTAAAAATACAGTATTTTTTATATTTTTATTGTTTTTACCAAATTATATTTTGTTTTTATATTTTAATGTAGTTTCCAACAAAAAATGTAAATTTTTCAAAAAAAATCAATAATTTTGTTCATTGTAAAATTAACGTTTTTTTAAAAGGAAAAATCAATATGAAAATTCAATTTTTGTTACAAATTTTATTATTAAGTTTGTCTTTTTTGATTTTATTTCAACAAAAAATATTTGCCCAAAAACATTTTCACCACGCAAATGTCAATATCAACAACCGCAATTATGATGTAAAATATATCATTCACCCAGCCAAAAAAATAGATAAAAAACACCACGAAAAACAAGGAAAAAGAATTGTGAAAAAAGAATATGTTACATTTCATCTCCAAACTTCTACCGAAAAAGATTCTGTTCTCAAAACCACATTCCACGCAAAACCCAAAATTGGTTATACTTTTACAGATGACCACCGTTTTGCGGATAGAGGTTTTTTGAATGAATTATTGTTGCTTCTGCACGTTCACGACAGTGCTACATTTTACGTTCCTGTGGCTTCTTTGTATGATGCTATCAAAAAATATCCTCCAAAATTTTTGAAAAATGCCCAAGATGTAAAATACACCATAAAAGTTTTGGAAGCTCGCAACATAGAACAAGTAGATGCAGAAAAAGCCCAAATTTTATTTGATAAACAAAAACGTGATAATGAAGTTTTGGCAAAATATGTCGCAAAAAACCCTTCTCCGCTTTGGAAAAAAACTTATACAGGGGTTTGGTATCAAATCATAAATGAAGGTGAAGGCGATTTTCCTGTAAAAAGTGATGTGGTAAGCGTGATGTATAAAGCATATTCCATCAATAACCAAGACCAAGAATACGCAAGTTCTGACCAAGATGGTAGAAATTTGGAATTTCCTGTGGGTGAAAAATTTGTGATGCCTTTTTTAGATGAAATTATGTTATTGTTAAAAAAAGGTGCAAGAGCAAAATTTTATGTGCCTGCACACCTCGCACACGACGAAAAATGGGTAGGGGATATCGTGCCACCAAATACTTGCGTAATGTGGCAAATTGATTTTGTGGATATTATTGCACACAAATTGGTCATAGAAAATAAAGGCGAAATCCTCGCAGAAGAAAAAAAGAAGAAAGAAAAAGAAGCTAAGAAAAATGAAGAAAAAAAGAAAAAAGATATTCAAGAACGCAACAAACAAAATGAAAAAGATGCTAAAAAGAAATTAGGAATAAATTAAGGCTTTTCTAAAAGATTTGTCAAAAATACCCAATCTGCTACGCTCAATGCTTCTGCACGTAATTCAAAAAGTGGATTTTCTAAATTTTCTGCTGAAATATTAAGTGTTTTTAGGGCATTTCTTAGCGTTTTTCTGCGTTGATTAAAACCTAATTTTACCAAAGCACGAAATTTTTTTTCATCACAATCCAATTTTTCTACATCATTTCTTTTCAAACGAATTACGCCTGAATATACTTTGGGTGGTGGATTAAAAACTTCTGGCGGTACTTGAAAAAGATATTCTAAGTCGTAATATGCCTGTAAAAACACGCTCAAAATACCATAATCTTTGGTTTTTGGTTTGGCACAAAAACGCCTTGCAACTTCTTCCTGCAACATTCCCACAACTTCGGTTACTTGGTGTTTATAATCCAATATTTTAAAAAATATTTGGGAAGAAATATTATAAGGAAAATTGCTTATTAAGCGAAATTTTGTATTTTCATCAGGTAATTTATCCAAAAACCATTCTTTTGGATTGGTTTCTAAAACATCTTTTTGTGAAAATTGGAGGTTTGGATATTTTTTTTGTAAATAATTGATGGATTCCAAATCAATTTCTACCACAAAAAACTTGTCATTTTCCACCGTTTTTAGCAACAATTCTGTCAAAACCCCTGTACCTGCACCTACTTCTACGGTGTAAGCATCTTTGTCTGGTGTGAGGCTTTCCACGATTTGCTGGGCAATGGGAAGTGAAGTAAGAAAGTGTTGCCCAAGTTGTTTTTTGGGTGCTACAAAGTCTTTTTTACTTTCTTTGTAATTAGGATTTTTTCCATCTTCATTTTTTGCAAAAGTAAAAGTAGAAAAGTATTGTTTTTTTTTCTTTTTCATTAAAATTTTAAGGAGGTAAAAATAGTCAGAAAAATACAAAATTCTGATGTATTTATGATTTAAAGTTTGAAAGCATTTAAAAAAGTGGAATAAAATGCAAAACTAAATAAAAAATTAGCGATTTTAATGATGAATTATGAATTATAAATTATGAATTATGAATAAACAGCCAAATAAGAGCAGGATTAGAGGATTATAAGATTGGCAGGATTAAATACAAATTAAATTTTTGAACTTTTTGAACTTTTTGAACCTTGAACTTTTTGAACCTTGAACTTTAAACCTTGAACTTTAAACCTTAAACTTTAAACCTTAAACTTTAAACCTTAAACCTTGAACTTTTCCTCCAAATCCCTTTTTAATGATTGTTTTTCTGCGATTTTAGCAAAAAACGCACAAATTTCTACCAATGAAATTCAAACGATTGCTTATTATTTTTTAGAAGAAATTTTTGATTTAAAAAAATTAGATATTTTATTGGATAAAAAAATCACATTAGAAGAAAATATTTTTTTAGAAAAAAATCAAATGTTAGCTAATTTTATGGAAAGAATTGCTCAAAATGAGCCTTTACAACATATTTTAGGTTATACTTTTTTTGATAATCTTCGTATAAAAACCTCCAAAAATGCACTTATTCCTCGCCCTGAAACCGAAGAATTGATGTTTTTGATACAAAATTCTTTTCCAAAAAATAGCAATTTTCAGATTGCAGATATTTGCACAGGCACAGGTTGTATTGGACTTTCTTTGGCTAATTTTTTCAAAAATGCGGTTGTTTTTGCAACAGATATAAGTTTGAAGGCATTGGAATTAGCAAAAGAAAATAAAATTTTGAATAATATTCAAAACATCAATTTTTTTGAACAAGATATTTTAAAAGATATTACTTTAGAAAATACTATTTCAAAAAATAATGCTTTTAATCAAAAATTAGACATTATCGTAAGCAATCCACCTTATATCTGTGAATATGAGAAAAAAGATATGCAAAAAAATGTATTGGATTTTGAGCCACATTTGGCATTATTTGTAGAAAATGAAAATCCATTGATTTTTTATGAAAAAATCTTAATTTTTGCCCAAAATTTTTTAAAAGATGATGGACATATTTTTTTTGAAATAAATGAAAGTTTTGGAAATGAAATGATTTCACTATCAAAAAAACACAATTTTCAAAATATTATTTTGCATAAAGATTTTAGAGAAAAAGATAGATTTTTAGTAATCAGGAATCAGTAGTTAGGGGACAAATATTAAAAAAATTATTCCTGACACCTTCTTCCTGACACCTGACACCTTTTCCCTCATTTCTTCCTAATCAAAAAAATGCCATCTCTCAAAGGCAAAATCATTTTTTCTACATTTTTATCTTGCATAATTTTAGTATTAAAATCAATAATTGCCTTTGTTTTTTTATCTAATTTTTTATCTAACTTCTCTGGATTTCCTGTATTTTCTTGCAAAACTTTTCCGTCCCAAAGCACATTATCCACCAAAATAAAGCCACCCACATTCACATAAGGCAATACAAGGTCAAAATAAAGGCTATAATTTTCTTTATCTGCGTCAATAAAAACCAAATCCCATTTTTTGTCAATGGTTGGAATAATATTTTTTGCCTCACCAATATAAAGATGAATTTTATCAGAAAACCCTGAAATTTCAAAATTTTCTTTTATAATATATTCCAATTCTTCATTTGCCTCTATAGTATGAATTTCAGCACCAATATTATGAGCAGATGAATTATAAGAAGAAAAACCTTCTGCCATACATACCGCAGAATATCCTGTAAATGTACCTAATTCTAATATAAAATTTGGTTTTAACATCTGCACTATCATTGTCAAAAACCGTCCTTGTACTTTGCCTGAAAGCATACGAGGTTTTAGTGTTTTGAGGTGCGTATTTCGGTTAATTTTTGCCAATGCTTCACTTTCAGGCGTGCAGTGCAATGCTAAATAATCGTCTAAGTTCAAGGGGGAAAAGTTTAAGGTTTAAAGTTCAAGGTTTAAAAAAATAAAGTTGAAAATTCAAAATAATTGTATTTTGAGTTTTCAACTTTTATTTGTTATTGATGATATGGCTGTTTCATTTACCATTTACCATTCACCATTTAACATTAATTTCTTATTTTCCTGATTCAGAAAAAGTTTTGTCTTTTTCTTTATTTTTGTCAGGGAAATTGATGCCTATTGTAAAACGTAATGTTTCAGCAAGTGGGTTATTTTGTCCTTGTGGAATAAGATATGCTACATCAAAAGCATATAGTTGGTAACGGAAACCTACGCCAACGGTAAAATATTTACGATTTCCTTTGTTTTTATTTTCGCCAAAATGTCCCAAACGTGCAAAAAATAGATTATCATAAGAATATTCAGCGCCTACTGACATCGTAAATTCTTGTAATTCTTCTGAAAAACCACCAGGTGCATCAGCAAACGAGCCAAACATACCACTTAATACAGTTTTATTACGTGGGTCACTACCACTTATAATATTGCCTTGCACATCACGTTGTGGCGGTGAAGGCACCATCAATTTATTAAAATCTATTGCCAATGTAAGTTTATTTTTGTCCATTGGGTCAAGGCTTGTGGTGAGGGCAGTTCCCAAACGTAAATTTGTAGGAATAAAATCTTGTGTTCCTGCATTTACATAAGAAATTTTTGCACCAATGTTAGAAAGATTAGCCCCAAAAGAAACTTTGGTAGGGCGACCTGCTATTTTGAACATATCAGGGTTAGAATAATACCACGCAATATCCGCAGCACCTGTTACACCTGCTTTGCTTTCTTGTTGATTAGCATTTTGTATGTTGCCTGCGATATTAGAATAAATAAATCTACCTGATACCGAAACGCCCATTTTAGGCGATAATGCACGAGAATATGCACCGCCTATAGCAAATTCACTTGCACGTTGGATACTTACAAGCTGTCCTGATTGGTCTCTATATTCTATTTCGCCCATATTAAAGTAACGCAAATCCAATCCAACCGCTTGTTTATCATCTATTTTATAAAAACCTGAAAGATATGACAATGACATATCATTTACAAGATTGCGAAGCCAAGGATTATAAGAAAGTGAAGCACCATATTTTTTGTCTGAAAATACCAATTTAGCAGGATTCCAATGCATTGCGTTAGCATCTGGGCTTACTGCTACACCTGCATCACCCATTGCACCAGCACGTGAATCAGGCGTAATACCCAAGAAAGGCACTGCGGTTGTAATAGGTCTTAACTTATCATCTTGTCCAAGAATAGTAGATTGAGCTTGTAGGGTTTGCCAACCGCCACACAACGCTAAGGCAACAAAAGCCCAGATTTTTTTGGTTTGGAACATAAAGAAAGGCAATGTTTTTTTAAAAAGATATAAAAAAAATCACAGGTTTTATTAAAATCAAATATTAGTATTAAGTTTCAGTATTAAAATTTTTTAATAAAAATTGTGAAAAATGTATTTTTTTTGGATAAAAAAATGAATTAAAAAACGAGTTTTTGAAAGTTGGAAATTTTAAAAGGATATTTTACAGTCAAAAATTTTTGCAAATTATATTTTGTTTTTTCAATTTACAATTTTTTTTGATTTTTTTTTCTGTTTTTGACTTGATTTTTTTTAGTCTAAAAAAGCAAGTGATATTCTTTGCAAAAATATTTAAAATTTTATTAAAAAAAAACTGTATATTGTCTATTTTTAAAATTTGGCAAGAAAAACAAAATGTATTTTTGAAAACAATATTTTAATCAATGCCAAAATTAAAAAAAGGTTTTACAAAATTTTTTTCTTTTTTTTTATTCGCAAAAATACAAACAAAAAAATAAATAATAAAAAACCATTTATAAATTTTTTAAATAACCAATTCCTCCAAAAAGTTGCATTTGATAAAGCGTATGATTTCTACGAAAAATCACAGTTTGATTTGGATTATTCACAAGCCAATAACGTGGATTAGGCAAAACTGCTGAAATGGTAGCAGATTCATAAATATTAAGGTTTTTGGCATCTTTTTTAAAATATTTTTTGCTTAATGCCCCCACGCCAAATGTTTGAGGAGCCATTTCTGCAATATTGAGATATACTTCCAAAATACGTTTTTTACCCCAAGTCCATTCTATCAAATATGTAATAGGCACTTCCAACGCCTTGCGAAAATATCCTCCACCTTGCCAAAGGAATACATTTTTGGCAACCTGTTGCGTAATCGTACTTGCTCCTCGCTGTTGTTGTTGATGTTTATTTTCTTCAATAGCCACTTTTATCGCTTCATAATCAATACCACCGTGCCTGAGAAAACGTTGGTCTTCTGACGTAATAACCGCAAGTTTGACTTCATCAGCTATTTGGTCATAATTTTTCCACGTGTAATAAATGCGTGTATCTTTGCCCTCGCCCCACGCTTCCATACTCCTAAAAAACATTGTTGGCGTAAATAATACAGGAAACCATTTTAACCACAAAATATTCAAAAATAATAAACCAAATAATAGAGCAAATATTTTGAGTGAGAGAAATAGATATTTTTTCATAAAAGAAGGCTCAAAAAGAGGTTCAAAGATGTTCAAAAGGGTTCAAAGATGTTCAAAAGGGTTCAAAGAGGTTCAAAAAAATTCAAAAAAGTTCAAAGAGGTTCAAAGAGGTTCAAAAAAGTTCAAAAGAAATCTAAAAAAAGTTACTTTTTAAACTTTTAAGCCTTTGAGCCTTTGAGCTTTTTAAGCTTTTTAAGCCTTTGAGCTTTTTAAGCCTTTTAAGCTTTTTAAGCCTTTTAAGCCTTTTAAGCCTTTTAAGCCTTTGAGCTTTTTGAACCTTTGAGCTTTTTAAGCCTTTGAGCTTTTTAAGCCTTTGAGCTTTTTAAGCCTTTGAGCCTTTGAGCTTTTAAGCCTTTGAGCTTTTTAAGCCTTTTAAGCCTTTGAGCTTTTTGAACCTTTGAGCTTTTTAAGCCTTTGAGCTTTTTGAACTCTTTTGTATTTTTGCAAAATTATCAAAAAAATTATAAAAAATGCACTTAGGACTAATAGGTTATCCACTTTCGCACTCATTTTCACCTGCATATTTCAACGAAAAATTTGAAAAATTAGGAATAAAAGATGCAACTTATAAATTATTTCCATTGGAAAATATCACAGATTTTCCAAATTTTATTTTAAATAATAAAAACCTCACAGGATTTAATGTTACAATTCCACACAAACAAAATATTATTCCATATCTTGATGAGTTAGACATTTCTGCTCAAAATGTAGGAGCAGTAAATGTTGTAAAAATATTAAAAAATCATACATTACGAGGATATAACACAGATGTTTATGGTTTTATGCAAACGATTGCAAAATACTTAGAAAATGACTTTTTAAAAAGTTATCCTAAAAAAAATCACAAAGCTATGATTTTAGGCGAAGGAGGGGCAAGCAAAGCAGTAAAAAGTGTTTTTTTAGAAAAAAATATTCCTTTTGACACAATAAGTCGCAGGGAAAATTCGTCTAATTATCGTTATGAAAATATTACACAAGATTTTTTGGCAGAATTTTCGTTTATCGTAAATACAACCCCTTTGGGTATGTACCCAAATATTGAACAAGCACCACTTTTGCCTTATAATCATTTAGAAAACACCCATATATTGATTGATTTGGTGTATAATCCCAAAGAAACTTTGTTTTTGAGGTATGGAAAAGAAAAAAATGCTTTTACAGAAAATGGACTTACAATGCTCTATGCACAAGCAGAAAAAGCGTGGAAAATTTGGCAAAATGATTTATAAAAAAATCAAATGTTTATATTTTTAATAAAATTTGGTAAAGAAGAGAATGTCAAGTATTTTATTTTATGATTTGTACCAAATAAAGAATTTATTTTAAAAAAATATAAAATTTTCTTTGAAATATTACATTTTTTCAAAAAAGTGTTTTAACTTTGAGGCGAGATGTAACTCCAATACAATAGCAGTCTTTTATAAATTTTTTTTACGTGTTGTGTTTTGTGTAAGCTAAAAGCAACAAAACATTTTTTGTTTATCAATATTATTTTTTTAATAAAACCTAATTATTTATGGTGAATTTTTACGATAAATTTAAAAAATCTTTTTTTGGTGTATTTTTCGGTGCAGGTCTTTCTGTTATGTCTTTGTGTGTGCAAGCACAAGAACTGACGTGGAGAGAGTATATGGATAATGCCTCTACTAAAAACCCTACGGGTGCTATTCAAGACCTTGAAAAAGCAAATAAAATTGCTGGACACACAATGGAAAAAGAAGATAAAATAGTATTGCTCAAAAGGCTATCAAATGCTTATGCTTCTGCTAACAATCTTGATAAAGCTATTTTTTATTCTGACCAACTATGCGATTTGTTAGAAATGCTTATTGCTCAAAAACAGGATTCTAAAGATTTAAAATCTGAGTATATCAAAACGCTTATACAAACTGCAGATTGGCAACGATTTAACACACAATTAGACGAAGCTCACACTAACTATTGGAAAGCACATAGACTTTCTGGAACAAATGTAAATGCAGTTACTGGGCTTATTTTTACACATTATTTGTTGGAAAATTATGAAATGGCACAAAGATATATCAACGTTTTAAATAAAATTGACAAAAATAGTCCAATTACAACAGCTTTTAATGCTTACGCACAAATCAATGTAAATGCAACATTGATAAAACAAGTAGAAATTGATAATCCAACAGACTTGCAAATATTGCTTATTGTTGCTGCTGCTTATGTCAAAAAAAATGACCTAAAAACTGCATTGCAAAAATATGATAAGGTCATTAAAATCATAAATGAACAACAAAAAGAAAAAGATGGCAAAGAAAACAAAGACCAAAAAGAAAAAGCAAATATTAAAGTGCTTAATAAATACCTCAAAAATTTTGCTTTCTTAGAAAAGGCAAGTATTTATATGGTGCAAAAAGATTTTCTGCACGCAGGAAATGAATATTCAAACCTTGTTCAAAATGGTGTAAAAACACTTTTTGTTAATTTTGCACGTTTTATTGCTCAAAAAGAACATGTCATCACACACCAAAAAATGTATCAATTTTCTGCTGAAGAAGGTAGAAAACTTATAGAAGCACAAAACCTAAAATCTACAAAAAACTACTACCAAGTAGACAAAATGACAACATTTGCAATAAAACATTGTAGCGGAATTTATGACCAAAATGACCCTTCAAATGTATGGACGCATCTTTTGACATTGAGTACCCAAGTGTCAAAGCAATATCCTAACAGAGAAGAATCACAACTAAATCACATAAAACTTCTCATCAAAATAGGACAAACCGCAAAAGCAAAAACAAAATTGGAAGAATGTTTTGAAAAAATAAAAAAAGATGAATTAAAAGCTAAAAACGAAAAATTAAAAGCCAAAAATAATGACGAGAAAAATAATGAAGTAACAAATAATGATACAGCAACAAAAGTATGGAATATTGAAAAATTCAATGCCCTAAAACAAGAAATGGAAGTTATCATCAACGACCAAGAAGCTCCACGAGTGTATATTATGTCCCCTCAATTTCCTGAAAGTTTGGCACGTGGGGGTGGTGAAAAAGAATTAAGCGAAGAAAAATTTGATATTTTGTTTAATGTTACTGATAATATTGGGGTTGAAAAAATCACAGTTAATGGGCAACAACAAAATTTTACGAAATCAAAAGAAGTTATTTTTAACTTTAAAGCAAGATTTACCGTAGAACCAGGCATCAAACAAATGTTTGTCATAGATGCTTACGACAAAGCAGGTAACCACAAAAGCCAACAACTTGAAATTCGTAGAAAAATAAAAGAAGAACTGCACACACTAAAAGCACCTGAAAAACTCCAAAATAAAACCCTTGACCACAAACTCATTGGCAAACAATATTTGGTACTTATTGGTACTGATGAATACAAAAATTGGACTCCACTCAATAATGCTGTCCTTGATATGAAAACACTCCATAAAACATTAAAAGAAAAATATAAAGTGGATTCTGTCATTATGGTTTATAATGGGACAAAAAAAGAAATTATGAATATGCTTCATAAAATCGTTAGTATAAAATTTGGTGAATATGACCAAATGCTCATTGCAGTAGCTGGACACGGAGATTTTGTTAATTATGATAACACTTCAAATGGTAGAGGTGTGATAGTACCAAAAGATGCTTTGCCAAAAGATGAAGACATATCACGCAGTTCTTATATCAGTTATCCTGATTTTAAAGATGTTGTTAAAAATATCCCTTGTAAAAAAGTAATGGTTTTGCTTGATGTATGTTTCGCAGGAACAATAGACGAAAGACTTGCTACAAGAGGATTGCCTGAAATGAAACTTTCTGATAACGAAAAAGCAAATGAATTTTTGAAAGAAAATAATAAAAAAGATTACAATATTGTAATTACCTCAGGAGGAAAAGAAAGCGTTTATGATGGAAAAGCAGGCGAAAATTCTCCTTTTATGAAAGAAGTCATCAAATCATTGGAAAGAGAAGGTAATATTTTTGGGGTTTTGACTGGTGATGAATTTTGGAACAATATTGTAGAAGAACAAATGAAAAGCGAAAGTTTTTTGAAAACTACACCCCATATTTCTAATATCAAAGAAATCAATCCAAAACAACTTGGTACTTTTTTATTTTTTAAAAAATAAAAGCTAAAAAAATAATAAAAAACATAATATTGGTGTTTCTAAAAATATCACAAAAATTAAAAATTTATTTTTAATTTTTGTGATGTTTTGTTTTTTTAATTTCATTAAAATTGATAACTAATTTTTTAGTTATTTTATTTGAAATAAAAAAAACCTCAAACAAAATTTGAGGTTTTTTTGAAGTCTTTATTTTGTCTTATCTATTATTATTTTTTTGAAAAAAAATGCAGTTTTATTTAAAAGTAATCAGAAGTCAGGAATAAGGAAAATAATTTTGAACCTTAAACTTTGAACTTTTTGAACCTTAAACTTTGAACTTTTTGAACCTTAAACTTTTGAACTTTTTAAGCAGTTGCCAAATTTTGTTTTTCGGTTTGGGCTAATTGAAACAAATTTTGTATCACTTTTCGCCCTGTATTTACAATAAAAATATTGCGTTCAGGTAATACATTTTGAAGCTGGAAAAGATTTTCTAAGCTAATTGTCCCAATAAGATATTTGCTTTCTCTGCCCTCGTATTTTTCGCTAATTTCTTGAAAATCTAAGCCTTTCAAATCTTCGTCTTGGTGATAACGCACATAAATCTCTAATATTTGGTGCTTCACATATCGCAAAGGAAGGCGTTTTTGGCGTTTTTTGTACTCATATTTATATTGATACGAAATTGCAGAAATGTCAGAAAGCACCGCAGAACCTGTTGGGTGTCCGCCTGCACCTTTTCCCACAAAAATCTGTTTGTCCGAAAAACCAGCTTCCACAATCACGCCATTATATTCATTTTCTACATAATACAATTCGTGTTTTGGGTGAATAAATTGAGGCATTACAGAAAGCGAAATTTCGTTTTCAGAGATTTTGCCAACGCTTGCAATGAGCTTAATTTTGAGATTTTTTTCTTGTGCAAATTTCAAATCATATTCCGAAAAATTCTGAATACCATAATTAAAAACTTCATTTGGAGCAATGCACAATCCATAAGCGTGTGCAGTGATAATACAAAGTTTGTACTTCGCATCAAAACCTCCTACGTCTAATATTGGATTGCTTTCTGCAAAACCTAATGCTTGAGCTTGTGCAAGGGCGGTTTCGTAAGGCATTTTTTCTTGAAATATTTTGGATAAAATATAATTAGACGACCCATTAAAAATCCCCTGCACATTGCCCAAAAGTTCATTATCATAATATTCTTCCAAATTGCGAATAATGGGAATACTGCCACAAGCAGAGGCTTCATAAAGCAATGCAGTACCAAATTTTTCTTGAATTTCAAGAAACTCCACCAAATTTTCTGCTAACATTTTTTTATTAGCAGTTACCACATTTTTACCATTTTGGAGGGCATATTTTACGATTTGGTATGCTTCTTTGGCATCATCTATCATTTCAACCACAAGGTCAATACTTGGATTGTTCAGTATTTCCCATTTATCAAACGTAAATATTTCGCTTGGAATACTGCGTTGTTTTTCCTTATTTTTCACACAAATTTTAATAACTTCTGCATTAAAATTCGTTTTTGTGAGAATGTCATACAAGCCCTGACCCACACAGCCAAAGCCAAAAAATCCTATTTTCATAGATTAAAGTTTAAAAGGTTCAAAGAAGTTCAAAAGGCTTAAAAAAAGGGTTCAAAGAAGTTCAAAAGGCTCAAAAAAGGGTTCAAAGAAGTTCAAAAGGCTCAAAAAAGGGTTCAAGGAAGGTTCAAAATTTAAGTTTCAAAAGTTCAAAGTTTAATAAATTTTTTTTAACTCTTAAATCCTGATAAAAAATCCTGAATTATCCAAAAAATCTTAAAATCCTGCTTAATTGTTCGTATTCCAACAAAAAACCATCATGCCCAAAATCTGAATGAATTTCATAAAATTCTGCATTAGGAATATGTTTTGCTAAAAATTTTTGTTCTGAAATGGGAAACAAAATATCACTTGTAATACCTACCACAATCGTTTTAGCAGTAATTTGAGCAAGTGCATTTTCAATATTTTCACGACCACGCCCTACATTGTGCGAATCCATCACCTTAGAAAGCCAATAATAACTAAACGCATTAAAACGTTGATATAATTTTTCGCCTTGATAACGCTGGTAAGTGGTTGCTTTGTAATTTTCTAATAAATCTCTTTCATCATTTTGCGTAATATGATATGCTTCATAATTGCGATACGACAAAAGTGCGATACTTCGGGCTACTTTCATACCATTTTTACCTGCGTTTTCGTGTTTTTGTCCCCAAGTTGGGTCATTTTCTATGGCTAATCTTTGGCTTTCATTAAAAGCCTGTCCCCAAGCGGAATGTTTGGCATTGGTGGCAATTAAAAACAGATTTTTAAAAATTTTATTATTTAAAATTGCCCATTCCTGCAATATTTGACCGCCTTGTGAGCCTCCCATTCCTAACAATATTTCTTCAATTCCCAAAAATTTTCTTAATTCTTCCAAAGCATTTGCTAAATCTCTTGTAGTCAATAGCGGAAAATCATAATAATAAGGCTCATTTGTGAGTGGATTGATGCTTAAAGGATTTGTACTTCCATAACAACTCCCCAAATTATTGGCACAAACCACAAAATACTTGTCTGTGTCTATGGTTTTGCCTTTTCCTACCAAACCACTCCACCAATCCACGACATCAGCATTAGCGGTAAGGGCGTGAACTATCCACACAACATTGTTTTTTTGGGTGTTTAATGTGCCAAAAGTTTGGTAATAAAGACTAAAAACCAAGCCCCCCAGCCCCCGAAGGGGGAGCAAGCCCAAAGGGGAAGCATTACTTTCTAAAAAGTCTAATTTTAGTTCTGCAAATCCTTGATTTTCCAAAGTTATTTTTTTTAATGGTTAAATATTTTTTTTGTATTTACTCCCCCTTCGGGGGCTGGGGGGCTTCTTTTAATTCAAAATTAATTGATGGGTTTCTACCTTCGCAAATGCTTGTTCAAAATCTGCAATAATATCGTCAATGTGTTCAATTCCCACCGAAACACGCAACAATGTAGGCGTAACGCCAGCAGACAGTTGTTCTTTTTCGCTTAATTGTTGGTGCGTAGTGGCAGAAGGTTGAATAATAAGCGTTTTTGCATCACCAACATTTGCCAAATGGCTTGTAAGTTCCAATGAATTTACAAAATCTTTTGCATTTTCTTTGTCGCCTCTCACTTCAAAAGAAAGTACGCCACCAAAACCTCTTTTGAGATATTTTTTTGCCAAAGTGTGATAAGGACTACTTTCTAATCCTGGATAATTTACTTTTTGAACTTGTGGGTGATTTTCCAGCCATTTCGCAAGTTTTAACGCATTTTCTACGTGTCTATCCACACGCAAACTCAATGTTTCAATGCCTTGTAAATTTAAAAATGAATTAAATGGACTTTGTGAAGGACCCAAATCTCTCAAACCTTCCACTCTTGCACGAATGATAAATTGGATATTCCCAAAGGGTCCTTTTTTACCAAAAACATCATTAAAAACTAATCCGTGATAGCCTTCTGATGGCTCAGTAAATTGTGGAAATTTGCCATTTCCCCAGTCGTAAGTTCCTGCGTCTATGATGATACCGCCTACACTTGTTCCGTGTCCGCCAATCCATTTGGTTGTAGAGGCAACCACAACAGATGCACCGTGTTCTATTGGACGAAATAAATATCCGCCTGCTCCAAAAGTATTATCTACGATTAAAGGTAAATCGTGTTTTTGGGCTAATTTTGCGATTGCTTCAAAGTCAGGAATGTTAAAACCTGGATTTCCGATAGTTTCCAAATAAATTGCTTTGGTTTTTTCGTCAATAAGTTTCTCAAAACTTTCTACTTTGTCGCCATCTGCAAATCTTGCTTCAATGCCCAAACGCTTAAAAGCTACTTTAAATTGGTTGTAAGTGCCACCATACACAAAAGAAGTGCTTACAAAATTGTCGCCTGCTTGCAAAATATTGTGAAATGCAATAAATTGTGCAGCTTGCCCTGAACTTACCGCCAAACCTGCTACACCACCTTCCAACGCTGCAAGACGTTTTTCTAATACGTCATTTGTTGGATTCATTAGGCGAGTATAAATATTACCAAATTCTTTCAAGGCAAAAAGATTAGCACCGTGTTCTGAATTTTTAAATCCATAAGAAGTAGTTTGATAAATTGGCACTGCACGTGAGCCTGTTGTTGGGTCAATTTCTTGTCCTGCGTGCAGTTGGAGGGTTTCAAAATGATGTTTTGGAGTTGCCATAGTTTTTTTTATTTGTGGTTTTTAAGATTTTTTATTAAATTTTTATAAATATATTTTTTTTGTATAAAACATTTTTGCGAAATATTATTTGTTAGTCTATAAAGTTTATAGACTTTACATAGAATTATTTTTTTTGTGGAAAAGTTCCTTATTTAAAAAAAAATTTTTTTTGAAATAAAAGAAAATGAATTTTGTAGAACACACTTTTAGTGTGTTTGTACTTAAATTACAATGATTTTTCTGTAATTTTTAACTTTTGGAGGGTTTAAAACCCTCCAAAAGTTTTTGATAGAAAAATGTAATTTGTAAGAAAGTATAAGATAGAATTAGCAACAACAACAGCAACAACAAGAAAAATTATCTTGTGTAGCATTATTTTTTGTAAAAATAGAGTTGTGTGGAGTAGGTTTTACCCAGATGTTGTTGATAATTTTCATTGTGTGAATGTTGGTTTTATATTTCCTAAAAATAAAAAAAATACTTAGGTAGGAATTAGCACCTTGCTTTTTGGTAGGTTGCCAACGTTTCATAGAGCCTATTCTCTCAACGTTTCGTTATAAATCAAATTATCATTTATTAGATAAGGATAATATGAATATCTTGTTGCAAAGGTAAAGATAAGTTTTTGAGATTTGCAAATTTTTTTGAAATTTTCTTTGTTTTTTTTTGAACAAAATAAAAAATTGTATTTTAATTGTATTTTATTGGTATAAAATATGAAATTTTCGTTTATCTTATTGTTTTATAATTTGGTTTTTTGACAATTTTTGTGGAATGTCTTTTTATTTCGTTTTTTTCTTTTTCCATAAAAATTGCCAAACAACCTATAATTTTAATTAAAAAAATAAAAATGATTTTCCCCCTTTACTACTTAGGAAAAGAAATAAAATAAATTCATCTTATAAAAACCCTGAAAGGGTTTAACAATGGTAACCCCACGTGAAACGTGGGGAAGCAAAAGAGTAAGTTATTTAATTATCATTCCTTACACCTACATCTTTCCCCTAATTTACACCTTTTTCCTTGTTATTCTACCTTCTGCAAATTTACAAAATAATGATTTTTAGGCAAAGTAATATTTGTTTGAGCTTTTGAAATTGGTATTTTTTGCCAAGTATTTGCGGTTGGTTTTATTAAAATTTTAGTAGAATTTTCATTAAACAACACATTGATAGGCATTTTAAAGTCATTTGTTGTATTTCTCCAACGATATTCCAAATAATGTTTTCCTTTTTGTTTGGTAATTTTGTATTCTAATATTGGAACATTTGGCGTTTTGAGATATTGATTAAAAAAATAATCATAATTGTTGTCAAGTGCTTTGTTCATATAATCGGTCATCATTTTGGTATTTACGACTTTGTGCCTAAAATCTTTTGAAATATTTTTGAGCATTGCAAACCATTTTTTGTCATCTTCTACCACATTGCGAAGTGTATGCAAGATAGATGCACCTTTTCCATAAATATCGTGTCCATCAGCATTCACGTCTAAATCCCCAATAAGCGGTTTTTGGTTTTCACCTTGCCCAAAATATCCCCCAAGATAATTGTAACCAGCTTCTTTGCCTTTCATACATTCCACATAAAGCCCTTCAGTATAAGTACAAAAACTTTCGTGAATCCACATTTCAGCGTGGTCGCTACAACTGATATTATTCCCCCAATATTCGTGTCCTGTCTCGTGGATAATGATATAATCAAAAAACAAACCTTCGCCTGTTCCTGAAATATCACTACCCAAATATCCATTTCTGTATTTATTGCCATAAGCGATGGCTCCTTGATGTTCCATACCTAAATAAGGCGTTTCTACAAGTGCAAAACCATCTTTCCAAAAAGGATATTTTCCAAATAATTTTTCATAACAAGCAAGCATAGGTTTTACCTGCAAAAATTGTTTTTTGGCTTTTTCCAAATTTTCAGGCAAAACATAATAATCCAAAGGCATTTTTTCGCCATCTTCTGCGGTATATTCTTCTGAAAAATGCACATATTCCGCAATATTCAGCGTAATATTATAATTATTGATAGGATAACTCACTCTCCAATCAAATTGGGTGGTATTTTCTTTTTCAGTTTTTTGTTTAAGATTACCATTTGATACACAAATAAGCCCTTTTGGCACTTCTGCAACCACTCTTACGCTGTCAGGCTCGTCAGAAAGATGGTCTTTGTTTGGAAACCACACACTCGCACCAAGTCCTTCACACGAAACGCCAACCCAATCTTTGCCTTTGCTATCTTTTTTCCACGAAAAACCACCGTCCCAAGGAGCATTTACCGCAGGGCGAGGGTAGCCATTATATTTTATTTCTATTTTTTGGGTAGAATTTTTGGTTTGTTTTTCTGAAAATTCCACAAAAGTTGCATTTCCCTCTCTTTTGAAGGTAAGGTTTTTTCCATTTTGAGAAATGCTTTCAATGTTCATATTTTCAAATAAATCAACTTGTAATTTTTTGAAATCTTCCACTACTTTGTACGTAATGGTGTTTTTGCCTTCAATAAATTTCTTATCAATTTTTACATTTATATACAAATCATAATGCAACACATCATAACAAGTACGCAAAGGTGATAATGCTCCACGCAAGGAATCTCCACGTGAGTATTGGGCATATATATTTTGTGTAAAAAAATATACAAAAAATAGGGTTAAGAAAAGTGTTTTTTTTAATTGCATTTTTGAATATTGGATTTTTAGGTATGGGATTTTAAATTTTTAAAGTAGTTTTGCTCAAAAATAGCTTGTTTTTTTCTAAAAATAAAATTTCATAAATTTGAGAAATTATTTCCTATTCTTATGTGGATTTTTATATATTTTTTTCAAAAAAAATTTTCAAAAAAATATAAAAATTAAAAAAAATGATTATATTTGTAAAATCATAATTCAATTTTTTAACGAAAAAAAAAGCTGTTTCATTCCTAATTCTTAATTCCTAATTCATAATTAACGATGCAACTTACCCAACAATACGCTCGCCCAAGTTTTGCACAACAAGATGCAAAAGGAATGGGTTTTAATTTTTCTGCTGAACTTAATCGCCCTCCTGTATCACTGAATGCCCTTATCAAAAATAGTCTTGGCTACGCAAGGGTAATGCTTGCTTTGAGAAAAGTAGTTACAAATGATGAACGTCCAACTCAAAAAGATAACACCGCTTATCAAGATTGGGTAATGGGTGAATATATCAAAGAACTTCCTGCTCATCTTCAAAATATTGAAGCTAAAAAAGTGCAATTATTGCAACGTAGAGAGGTTTTACGCCAACAACAACGCAATGTTAAAAAAGAAATTGCTCCACTTCAAAAGAAAGTAGATGAAGCACGCTATAAATATTATCAATGGCTTTACAAACACGACAAAGATAAATGGATGGTGCTTGACCCTGTAATTAGCGTACATAAAGATGCAGTTATTTTTGAGGCATTTTCATTGGACGAATCAAGTTATGGCAGAGTAAGCGTGCCAACGCAATTATTAGAAATATTTGATGATGTAAAATATGGCACAACCAATATTGATTTTAGCCAAAACCTCGCAAATGAACTTTCAAGAGTAAGAAGTTATCGCCCTGCGTGGCTCAAAGTTGCCTTTGAACAAGTTGCACTTTCTACTGATGTAGGCGAAAATGTGGAGAAAAAAATTGACCTTCCGCCTTCTTGGGTACAAGGTTTTCTTCAAGTGCAGTCTGCTTCCACAATAGAAGGCACAAATATCACCATTGATAGCCAAACCCTCGCACAAGTATTGGGCGAAATAGCCCGCAGACGTGAAAAAAGTAGCCCACGTTCTATTAGGTTTGTGTTGGAAAAAGGAAAACCTCAAAAACTCGTAATTGACCCTTGGGGCATTGAAATTATAGACAGTAATATTTATAATGGTGAAACTGATGGCGAAATTCGCATTTGGGGAAGAAGAAGATTACAGGTTTTAAAAGATTTATTGCCTTATACCGAAAAAGTACAAGTAAAACTTTTGGGAACAGGTATGCCTTCATATTGGTCGGTGGAAGTAGAAGGTCATAGATTTGATATTGGTCTTTCTGGTTGGACTGCGAATGATTGGTCTAAAAAAGGTAATTTTGACCTTTTGGCTTCTGCAAAAACCAAAAATCAAGGCAATATTGACTTAAATAAGGTGTATCAAAAACTAATGGAACACCTCACGCTTACACCTGCACAACTTGCTGAAATAATGAATATTTCGCAAATGGACGCTACTTTTACGCTCCAAACGCTTGTAAAAAATGGACAAGCAATGTATGACCATATTTTACAGATTTATCGTTGGAGAAAATTATTGGAACAAGAAATAAAAATCACACCAACAGAACAAGACGAAAGACTGAAATATGCTACTGAACTTGTAGGCGAAAATAAAGTAAAATGTACCGCCCAAAAACCATTGGAAAATGCTATCACAGAATATAGTTTTGAGGTACAAGGTAAAAATGTATTCTTGCCAAAAATCCAACTTGATGCAGAAGGCAGAATAAAATTTGCGTCTTGTACTTGTGCGTATCACCGCAAACACGGTATCAAACAAGGTGCTTGTATGCACATTATGTCAGGGGTTATTTTTTTGAATAAATAATTTTTCTAATTCTACTCTTGAAAATAAAAAAACAGGTTTTTAACTAAAAATTAAAAGCCTGTTTTTTATTTTGAACTTGGAAATATTTTTTTTGCTATCTTTGCTTAAAATAAAAATAACTTTATGACTGAAAATTTTATTACAAACATTTTTGTTGAAAATTCCAGAAATGTAAAAAATTTGGATATTCCACTCTCCAAAGAAAATCGCCAACATCTAATCATCACAGGGAAAAATGGTAGCGGAAAAACAAGCCTTTTGCAGGAAATTCATAAGTTTTTGAAACATTTTGAGGTAAAAAATAAATTTGCAGCCCTTTTAAGACTTAAAAATGATAAAAAAGGGATGGAAGAATTATTATTGCAAACACATTTATCAGATATTCAAAGAAAAGAAACAGAAAAAGTATTAAATAATGCAAAAGAAAGTTTATTACAACTTGGAGGCACAAATATTGACTTTTCAAGCTATGGAAATATTATTGAAAAAAATGAAAAAGGTGAATTTTTATTTGTTTTTTTCAATGCAAAAAGAAATTTTAATTTAAGAAAACCAACAGGTATTCAGAAATTTGAATTACAAAAAAAATATGATGTTGGAACACAAATAAATCAAAATTTTATTCAATATATAGTCAATTTGAAAGCAAAACGTTCTTTTGCCAAAGATGATAATGAATATGATGTTGTGCAAAAAATTGATAATTGGTTTTTGAATTTTGAAAATAGACTAAAAGATATATTTGATGTAAATAAATTAGAATTGCGTTTTGACAAAGATAATTTCAATTTTGATATTATCACAGATAAATATGAGCCTTTTACATTTAGTCATTTGTCAGATGGTTATTCTGCGATTATGAGTATTGTAACAGAGCTTTTGCTTAGAATGGAAGCTCACGAAAATAAATTTTATGATATGGAAGGCGTGGTAATTATTGACGAAATAGAAACTCATTTGCACGTAGATTTACAGAAGAAAATTTTGCCTTTTTTGGTGGATTTTTTTCCAAAAATTCAGTTTATTGTTAGCACACATTCGCCTTTTGTGCTGTCCTCTGTGTCCAATGCCACAATTTGTGATTTGGAAACACGCATTGTTACAACTGATTTGACAAGTTATTCTTATGATGCGTTGCTTGAAAGCTATTTTAAAACAGATAAATATTCTGAAATTGTAAAATCAAAAGTACAAGAATTTGAAAATTTGGTATTGATTTCAGAAAAAACACCAGAACAACGAGAAAAATTAAGATATTTAAAAGAGTATTTTGCACACGCTCCAAAATATCTTTCAAAAGAACTTTTGGTAAAATTGCAACAAATTGAATTACTTGAATTGTATTAAAAAAATCAAAAATTTAATCAAAAATTTAATTAAAATTTATGGTGTTTTTTGAAAAATCACAACCTGCTCCTGATTGTTTGGAGATTGAAAAAAATAAAAAAAGTGGAGATTACAAATGTGGTAATGTACTTGAAACGTTAAAAAATGATTTTAAAAATAAATGTTACATTTGTGAGGATAAAGCACCAACCACTATTAATGTGGAGCATTTTGTGCCACACAAAGGCAACAAAAATTTAGAATTTGAGTGGAATAATCTATTTTGGGCTTGTGGGCATTGCAATAACACAAAATTAGATAATTATACACCAATATTAAACTGCACAGATAAAAATGAGGAAATAGAAACAAAAATAAAATACATCTTTAGTCCTTTTCCTGCTGAAGAACCTCAATTTGTTGCGTTGGACAATTCACAAAAAACTTTATTGACAAGAAATTTATTAAATGCAGTTTATAATGGCACAACGCTTTTAAAAAATATAGAAGCAAGCAATTTAAGAGATAAATTATTAGATGAAATAATGAATTTCCAAAAATCGTTATTAAAATATCACAAAAGTGGTGATTTGCAAGATATCAAACAAGATGCTCTAACGGAAATTAGACTACATTTAAGCAAACAATCTGCTTTTACTGCCTTCAAAAGGCAAATTATTTTGAATAATGATATGTTAAAAAGGTTGTTTTTTCAATATTTTGATTAACTTTATTTTTAGTTTTTCTGATATTTATACCCATCAAAAATAATCATTAAAACATCTCTTGTCTTGGTGCAAAATTCAATCTCAATCCAATACTTGTGTAATTGGTGGCTTTTTCGTCGGTGCTAACTTTTCTATAAAGATGACGAAAATCAATAAAAAGATTGTGTTTTATGTGCCAAGTTGCACAAAATTCTGCCAAAAGAAGATTTGTTTTTATGCCTTGTGCGATGGTATTATTAAATTCTTGCACAAAATCAGAATTATTTTTAAAAATATTTCCGCCCCAATTTTTTCCTAATTCATCTTGTCCGTATTGTGCATAAATGGTTTTGCTCACAAAATTCCATCTTGGAAAAGGCTGGCAACGCACAATTCCCACAAATTCATAAAAATTTGCCCCCAAAGGGTGTGCTAAGGCTTGGTTATAATTGCTATATTCATTGTATTTTTGGTTGTGTGAATAGGTGTAAGGTCGTGCAATATTTAATTCGGTTTGTAAATCCAAATTTTTTACGCCCAAAACATCTATATATTTTACGCCAAATTGTCCAGCTTGCTTATTGCCCCTCCAACCTGAACGATTGCGTACCTGTGAAAGCACAAACTCATCAAGAAATATTTGTCCATACAAAGAAACCCTTTTTTTGATATTCCATTTAAAATCCACCCCAAGATTTGCATTGTCAGGACTTCCTGCTTGTTGTTCTATGGAACGATAAAAAATAATAGGATTTAGGTAACGAAAATCAAAATTTCCATTTTTCAAACTGTCCCCACGATTAAAAATAATACTTTCAAAAATTCCTACATTTAATTTATGGGTAATATTCCAACTCAAATGATGCAACGCCATATATTTTTGAGGATATTGTCCGTCAGCAGGCAATACCTCAGAAGTAAGTTGTGCAAACATATTTTGGTACTGCACATTGCCTATTTTGGTGTTTATTTTAAAAAAAAGATAATTGGAAGAATTATCTGAAAGCACCATACTGCGATAACCATTTCCCATAAAATTGCGGTCATAACCAAATTGTGCATCAATTACTTTTTTGTAAATGGGAAAAGAAATATAACCTCTTGCAGTGATAAAATCCACTTGTCGCTGTCCAACACCTCTTTTGTAATAACCTTCATTTGGAACTGCATTAAAAGCGGTTACTCTATCCAAAATATATGTTGGAAAAAGTGCTTGATTATCTGTAAAATACGTATAAAAACCTATTTTTTTGCCTACATTTCCCCTAATCTCCAAGCCTCTGCCATTAAAAAAAGGCGTTCCTTCGGTGTTTTGGTCTTTTCCACCTGAAAAAGAAAATACAGGGCTAATATGAAAATCTGCATCTTTATTTTGGTAATTATATAAATCGCCTTTCTTTTTATACAATTTTTTGATAAAAAATGCTTTTTCGCTATTTCCCGCCAAACTATCAGCACTCCATTCCCAGTTATCATCTTTGAGAAATTGAATATTAAATTTATCTACTTTTGATAGATTGTCCCATTTTTCGGTGCTGTCTGCGATTTGTGCGAGTACGTGGCGAGGATATGGTTTTAATGAACTATGCAAATTTTGAATTTTTCCACCACTTTTTATGTCAAGCCTGTCTATCCAATGGTGATAATCTACATTGAGCGGTGCGTAAGGACTTTGTGCATTTATTTTTTTTGAAAAAAAATAAAAAAGCAATAAAAGAACAAAAAAACGTAAAATATTAGAACGTAAAACAAAAAATTGTAAATTTGAAATCATTGGTTTTTGATTAAATTAAAATGAAAGTAGGGGCAACCCTTGCGGTTGCCCAATTATAAAATTGCGGTTGCCCAATTATAAAATTAGAAAAAATAGGAGAGAGGTAAAGGAAAATAATATTATAATTCGTGTTTCAACTTTTGGAGAGTTTTAAACTCTCCAAAAGTTTTTACTAAATTTCTCTTTTATTGGGAATTACTCCCCTTTGGGGTTGAGGCTTCTCTTTTTATACAAATATAAAGCACACTTGAATAATTCCCTTCATTTTTTTTTGCGTGCTGATTAGATAAATATCCTTGTAAAGTTGCCCAAATATAGTTTTTATAACCATTTTTATATTGACCGCTTAATAGGCTAATATAATACGCATCATAAATCATAGGATATTCTTGAATTACCTCAAAATCAAATTTTTTCAAAAGTTTTTCTATGGTTTTTGGCGTAAAATGATACAAATGTCGTGGCACATCATAACCCGCCCAATATTCTTTGTAATATCCTGCTTCCTGTGTAGCGTGATTAGGCACAGCAATCAATAAAAAACCATCTTCTTTTAATAAATCATAAAATGCTTTTATGGTATTATCCAAATCGTGGACGTGTTCCAAAACGTGCCAAAGCGTGATAAAATCAAATTGTTTTTTAATAGTTTCTTGTGTATTATTTTCTAAACTATCTTTTTCAGAATTTTCTACGGTTTTTTTTTGATTTTCTTCTAAAATTTCAAAAATATCAGCATAAATATTTATTTTATTTGTATTTATTGCTTGCAAACGTGCATCTTCGCTGGGTTCTATTCCTGCAATTTCCCAACCTTTTTGCTGACAAATGTTTAAAAATTCACCTGTACCACAACCATAATCTAATATGCTTATATCAAGATTTTTATTTTTTTCTGAATTTTCATCTTTTTTTAATTTTACACCCTTTAAATTATAGGATAAATTACCACTTTTTGCTAATTTTTCTATCCAATTTGTTTTATTTTTTAGTGCTTTTTGACGAATATTTTGGTAAAGTATGCTGAAAAGTCCTTTTTTGGTGTTGCTGTGCGAAATATATTTTTCTGACTCGTAATATTTTCCAATTTCTGTGGCAGAAGGTCGTGGATTTGTAAAACAAAAATCACATTGGTTGCATTTTACCAAAGAAAATTTTTCGTGTGAAACAGTATAATCTTTACAAGTCAAAAAATTAGTATGTTGTTCGTGTCCGCATACAGGACAATTTTTTAAAATATCCAAAATAATGGTAAATGGTAAATGGTGAATGGTAAATTTTTAGATTGTCTGACAATTTTTGTGGGGTTAAGAAACCTATAATGTTTTAAAAATCTTGTAGGTTTGGTTTGATTATCAATATTTTATATTAAAAATAAAAAATAAATTTAACACATTCCACAAAAATTGTCAGAGAAGCATTTTTAATGCAATTAAAAATCATTACAATTAAAAATTCTTATAAACTATATGCAAAAATATATAAAAGCTCAGAAAATTAAAACGTTTTTTATAAAAGCATTTAAAACTATACGTTTTAAAAATAATTAAAATTCTTTGCACCTTGATTTTTTAAGTAAATAAAAAGTTAATAAAAATTTACAAATGTATATTTGTTTGTTTATTAACTTTTATTTTTCATCTATTTTTTGATGCTAAATTTTTTGATGAATGATTTTATGAAAAAATAAAATTCCAACCATACAAACTTTTTTAGGTGCTGTACAAATTTATAAAAATCTGATTTTCAGATTTTTATAAATTTTACTGTATTTAAAAATTCACACATTTTTTACAATTTAGTTTTAAAAAATATAAAATACTCAAAAAATATGGTTACATATAGGATAACATTATGTTAAAAATGTATAAAAATATAATTTTAATCATAAAATTAACATAATTTGTAATTTTTTAAGCATAAATTTTTAAACATGATTTTTGAATTAATTTAATGCAATATTCACTTAGAGCGAAATATTCAAACTGTACCTTAATTTTTTGCATAAAAAAAACTGCTTTAAATTTTATTTTAAAGCAGTTTTTTTTATTCTTTTGGTACTTAAATTTTTTGTGTTTTTTCGTATCGTTCCAATTACTTTTTATCTTCTTCTTTTTTTTCAGGAGTTACAGTAGTTGCTTCTTCTTTGCTTTCTTCTTTTTTTGGTTCTTCTTTTTTACCACCAAAACCAAAGAAACTTTTTGTTGCACTTGCAATACTACCCAAACGTTCTTTTGCACCTTCTGCAAAATCCTCCAATTTATCTTTCGCCCCTTCTGCAAAATCCCCTACTTTTTCCGCAAAAGAAGTAAGCACTTTGCCTGTGAGTGCTTCGTGTACTTGTCCTTTGAGCGTTACGCTAAAATCTTTAAGAGATGCTTCTACTTTTGCATCAATAAGTGGAGCAACACGTCCCTCTACATATTGCATAATGGTTTCCACAGCGATTTTTGCTTGTTCAGGCGTTATACCTGCTTTTTCTGCTACTTTTTGTGCTAAATCTTCCATAAGAAATGATTTTTTGTTTTTTTAAATTGGTAAAAAAATAGAATGTATTTTTAAAAAATTCATTTAAAAATTTCTTAAAAGTAAAGGAAATAAATTGAATAAAAAAACTTATTATTTAAAAAAACATAGATTTAAAAAATTTAATCTATAAAAAACAATAACATTTTTTTGCAAATAAATATATTTCTCTTATTTTTGCCCTAAAATTTTAACCCATTTTTATAAAAAATACTTGTTTTTTAAAAAAACTACTTAAAAACAAAACGTAAAATTATGGCAATTCTTAGATTTAAAGCAGTAGAACAAGCACAAAACCGTGATGTTGTTTCTCCTATTCTTCCTGCTAACAAAATTTCAGATTACTTTGGTATAAATGTTTTTAGCGAAAAAGCTATGAAAGAATACCTAAGTGCTGATACTTTCAAAAAATTTTTGGGCGTGTTGGAACAGGGCGGAAAAATAGACAATGAACTCGCTGATGCAGTAGCCAATGGTATGCGTAATTGGGCTATGAACAAAGGCGTAACACATTATACACACTGGTTTCAACCGCTTACAGGCTCTACTGCTGAAAAACATGATGCGTTTTATGATATTGATTCAAAAGGAAACGCCATAGAAAAATTTAAAGGAAGTGCCTTAGCACAACAAGAACCTGATGCATCTTCTTTCCCAAGTGGTGGAATTCGTGCTACATTTGAGGCAAGAGGTTATACTGCGTGGGACGTTACTTCGCCTGCTTTTATTATGGAAACACAAGCAGGAAAAACGCTTTGTATTCCTACCATTTTTGTATCTTACACAGGGGAAGCATTGGATTATAAAACGCCACTTCTCAAAGCAATTTCTGCAGTAGATAAAGCATCTGTTGCGGTTTGTGAATTATTTGACAAAGACGTCAAAAAAGTAATTGCGACTTTAGGCCCTGAACAAGAATATTTTTTGGTGGATAAGGCACTTTATTATGCAAGACCTGACTTGATGATGGCAGGAAAAACCGTATTTGGACACGCACCAGCAAAAGGACAACAATTAGAAGACCATTATTTTGGGTCAATTCCTACACGTGTGAAGGCTTTTATGGTGGATTTTGAGATTGAAGCACAAAAATTAGGTATTCCAATTCGTACACGTCATAATGAAGTTGCTCCTGCACAATTTGAGTGTGCCCCTACTTTTGAAGAATTAAATTTGGCGGTTGACCACAATATTCTGCTAATGGACGTGATGGAAAAAGTAGCGGAAAAACACAATTTCAAAATTCTTTTTCACGAAAAACCTTTTGCTGGTATCAATGGAAGTGGAAAACATAATAACTGGGCGTTAGGAACTGACACAGGAAAAAACCTCCTTGCTCCTACTTCCAAACCAAAAGAAAATTTGCAATTTTTGTCATTTTTTGTTAATACTATTAAAGCAGTTCACGCATATTCCGACCTTTTGAGGGCGAGTATTGCGTCAGCAGGCAATGATTACAGACTTGGAGCAAATGAAGCACCTCCTGCGATTATTTCGGTTTTTGTGGGAGCGGAACTAAAAAGGGTTTTGGAAGAATTGGAAAAAAATGCAACCATCGCACTTGAAAAAGGCGATAATCTTTATATGAAAATGGGCATTAACAAAGTGCCAGCTATTATTTTGGATACCACAGACCGCAATCGTACATCACCATTTGCATTTACAGGCAATAAATTTGAGTTTAGGGCGGTGGGAAGTTCTGCGAATTGTGCTGCCCCTATGGTGGTTTTGAACGCTATTGTTGCAAAACAACTTATTCAATTCCGCAAAGATGTGGATAAAGAAGCTGAAAGCCTTGAAAAAAGAGAATATGCGATTGTAAATGTATTGAGAAGATACATTACAGAAAGCAAAAATATTTTGTTTGAAGGTGATAATTATTCTGAAGAATGGGTAATAGAAGCAGAAAAACGTGGTCTTCCAAATGTAAAATCTTCGCCAAGAGCATTACAAGCATATATTTCTGATAAATCTTTGCATTTATTTGAAGAATTGGGCATTATGTCGCATCGTGAAGTGGAAGCTCGTTATGAAATCAATTTGGAAAATTACATCAAAAAAGTACAAATTGAAGCACGTGTAATGAATGATTTGGCACTTAATCACGTAATTCCTTCTGCAATCGTGTATCAAAACAAACTTATCCAAAATGTAAAAGGTTTGAAAGAAATAGGTTTGGAAAAAAATGCAAGCGTAAAAACCATAGTTGATGCCATTACCAATATTTCGGAACATATCAACCTTATCCAACAAAATACTGAGGAAATGATTGAAGCTCGCAAAACCGCCAACAAAATTGAAAATGCGTTTGAAAGAGCAATTGCTTATGAGGAACAAGTGAAAAAATATTTTGATGTAATTCGTTACAGCGTGGATAAATTGGAACTTATTATTGATGACGAAGATTGGACTTTGCCAAAATATCGTGAGTTGCTGATGGTGCGATAAAAGTTTAAGGTTCAAGGTTTAAGGTTCAAAAAAGTTTAAGGTTCAAGGTTTAAGGTTCAAAAAAGTTCAAATAAAACCTTAAAAAATATTGTTCAAAAATCTTTAAAACAAAAAAAACCTTTCAAATTTATATTTGAAAGGTTTTTTTATTTTTTAAAAACTTTTGGAGGGTTTGAAACCCTCCAAAAGTTGAAGTAAAGAAAAAAATTACTTAGACGCATTTTTTTTATTGCGTTTTTCTTCTTTTTTTTCTTTTGCAGTTTTAAGTGGTTCTTTTTTAACTGCTTTTTTCATATCAGTTCCTTTTGCCATAGTATTATTTTGGGGGTTTAGTTTTTAATTTTATTTAGAAAACAATCACATACAAAAATAAAAATCATAAATGGAAATTCCAAAATTTTTTTGAGTATCTTTTTATAAATTCTAAATCTATTCTTAATCAATGTATAAATTTTAATTTTTTAAAGCAAAAAATTCGTGAAAATATGTGTTAATCCATAAAATTTGTGTTCCAATTTAAAGAACTCTAATTTTTAATTCCTAATTCCTCAAAATATTCCACTAAAATTAAAGAAAAAACCTGTTTCCTGACGTTTATTTTGGGCAAGTGTGAAAGAAAAAACCATATTATAAAATGTAACCAAATCAACGCCCACTCCACCACTATACAAAAAAGTATTATTGAAAGTTGAATTATACGCAGTAAAATAATCGTCTTTTACGTAACCCATATCCACAAAAACATTAGCATACAACGCAACAGGAAAATTATTTAAAGCTGAGGTTTTTGGAAAAAGTTTATATTTTTTATCAAAAATTTGAAATTTCAAGGTGTTTTTTTGCAAAAAATATGCCTGTCCGTCTATTACATACAAATCAAAACCTCTTAGATTTTCTTGCCCATAACCCAACGCTTGTGCTTGTGCGTAAGGTTGATAACCAAACCAATCACTATAATATCCTCTCAAAGTATGGTCGCTAAACCATTTTTTGCTTAATTGATTGTACTTTGCAATGCCAAAGCCAAAACCAATTCCTTGCGTATTTTCTCCAAAATTTTTTGCAATATTCCAACCCATTGTCCAACCTTTGAGGGCATAATACTGCACATCTCTGCGGTCATAACGTCCTGAATATGATATTGTGAAAAGATTTTGGGTATTTTTTTGGGGAGAAAAATAAAAAGGATTATATTCCAAAAGCGTATCATTGACAGAAGTTTTGCGATAATTTAATACAAAATTATGGGTTGTAAAAAAACTTTTGCGGTAATTAAATGTAACACGTGCATCAAAACGCTCACGCAAAAAGCCATCAGTTTTTAGAAATAAAAGTTTGTGGTTTTGGGTGCGATAAGCAGTTGATTTATTTTGTAAATAACCTACATTTAGTTCAAGCCCTAATCTTCGTTTTTTGTCCAAATAAGGATATTTGTAACCAATCGCAAAACGCTGATTAAAACCGCTTTGAATGACAATATCCAATTCATCTTTTCGTCCTGTAACATTATCCCACGCAAAGCGTATTCCGTAATTTGTGCGGTTTAAATCGTGGTTATAAGTGTTCCACCATTCATTAAAATTTCTATCAGAAAGCTCAAAAATAGGAATTGGGAATATATACCAACGTTCTTTGAGGAGAATATTTATTTTTATTTTTTTTTCAATTTTTTCTTCAAAATTTTCTTTGGTTTTTAAAATATTTTTTAAGCTATCATCTTCCAAAACTTCCACTTTTACCTCCAAAAAAAGCTGTGTATTAAAAATCTTTTGTTGGTTAAGTTTTACAAGGCTATCCAAATCTTTAAGTTGAAGTGTGTCCCTTTTCTTGATATCTAATTCTCTTTCAATAATCCAATTTTTTGTTTTTTTATTTCCTTGTATCAATATATCATCTATGATTATTTTTTTTTGAGCAAATAGTGTATTATTTAAAAAAAATTGAAAAATAATAATAAAGATAAAAATTATCCCAAAAAAACATTTAGTTTTGTATTCCTTTTGATTTTTGTACTTCATAATTTTAGATTGTTTTGGGCGTTATTTTTATCGTTATTAAAAAAAACAATAATTTTATTTTAGAATTTTATCAAAAGAAAAAAAATATTGTGAGAAAAACAAGGAGTTTTTTTGATATAAGTTTTGATATAAGACGCAAGTTTTGGACAAAAGGTAGTTTTAATTTGAATAAAATTTTTATTTTTTCTTAAAATTTTTATATTTTTGTCTGTAAAAATTTCTTTTGCTCTTTTTAGATAAAAATCACCTTTAAAAGATATTTTCTAAACATTCATTTTTTAAAAAATATTTTTCATAAAAAAAACTATTTTTGCAAAAACTTATTATAAATAAATACAAATAGCATAATAAGTTTTATAATATGTTTTATTATTTATTCTATGACCACAACAAAATTCAAAACAGAAGGACATTACAGAGCAGTCGTAATAGGTGGTTCTGCGGGGAGTTTTCAGATAATAAGCAGAATATTAAGTGCTTTGCCTACTGATTTTGAATTGCCTATTATGATGTGCTTGCATAGATTAAGGCACGTAAGGCACGGTTTTGTGGAAGCACTTAATATCAAAAGTACAATTCCTGTCAAAGAGCCTTTGGACAAAGAAATGATAAAACGTAATAGTATTTACCTTGCTCCTGCCAATTATCATTTGGGCATAGAACTTGGCAATACTTTTACACTTGCAACTGATGACCTTGTGAATAATTCACGACCAGGTATTGATATTTTGTTACAAAGTGCGTCTTATGTGTATCGCAATAGATTGGTGGGTATTTTGCTTTCAGGTGCTAATCGTGATGGTGCAGTAGGTATGCAAAAAATTCACGAAAGAGGCGGTCTTACCATTGTGCAAGACCCTGCGGATTGCCTTATAGACACAATGCCTGCCTCTGCCCTAAAACTCGCTCCTATGAATCACGTGTTACATTCTGACGATATTATTGCTTTTTTGTTGGATTTGGATAAAAAGGTGAAAAGTAATTTGGACAAGGTGTAATATAGGTATCAGGGGAAAGGTGTAAGCGGAAAGAAAATATATAAGGAATGTGTAAATTTTAATCTGAATATGTTTGACGTTTCACAGTTTCACAGGCATAAATGCCTGTGCTATACATAAAAATACGTATAGTGCTATATATAAAAATGTGTATAGAATAGGCATTTATGCCTATTTTTAAAAATACCCATTTTATTTTTAGTTCATTCATAAATATATAAAAAAACCTTGCTAATTTCTTATAAATCAGCAAGGTTTTTTGTTTTTATAAAAATTAAACTTAGTTTAATTAGAAACTTCGCCTTGAATAGTCAATTTTTGTTCTTTTTCAGGGGAATTAGAAATGATAAGCAAGTATTTACTTTGTTTGCCTGTCATATCACCTTTGTAAGCAGTATCAAATGTAACTGTGATTTCACTTACTTCATTAGGTTGAATTAACTCTTTTTTCCATTTGGAGGCAGTACAGCCACAACTTGCTTGTACTTGCAGAATTTGGAGCGGTTTTGTACCTGTATTTTTAAAATAGAAAGCAGTAGAAATTTTTTCACCTAATTTTGCTTTTCCAAAATCATACACAGTTTCCACAAAAGTCATTTTTGGCGTAGTAAGTTCAAGATTTTGCTGTAAATCTTGTGCTTTATTTTGGGCAAAACTTACCACATTTGCACAAAAAATAAAAAATATTAAAATAAAAAGTGATTTTTTCATAAAAATTTGATTTAGAAAATGTATTTATTTTGCAAAAATAAAACAAAAAAAGGTTAATTTTAAAAGATTAACACGCCTTAACAAAGCATTTAAAAATTATTTTGATACTTTTGTGAATGATAAATTATAAATGAAACAGCCAAAGTCTGAAGCAGGATTTTCAGGATTTTAAGATTAACAGGATTTTTTTCTTAAACTTTTTGAACTTTTGAACTTTTGAACTTTTGAACTTTTTGAACTTTTTAAACTTTTTAAACCTTAAACTTTTTTGAACTGGCAGAATTTACATCACGAAATTATAAAAGAATATCGCCAAAAACCACTTGCAAAACATCTTTGGGTATTTTGTATTGGTTTTGGGTTAGGAATTTTTTTTGGTTTGTTGATTTTTCAAGATATAAATTTAGTGTTATTGATTGGGCTTATGACGGTTGCGTTGGATTATATTTTGTTTCAAAACGAAATTTTATCTTTACTTTCGCCACATTCGCCTTATTGGTTGCAGGGGACTTTAACCAAAAAAATTAAAAAACAAAAAATTAACGAACAACAAGAAATAGAAGAAACCGAATTTTATTTTGAGATTGAAGTGATGGAAAGTCATATTTTTACCTTTAAAGAAGGTCTAAAAATGGAAATTCCAGCCAAAATTCCAGCACAAATACGTGTAGAAGTGCCTGAATCTATGTTTTTGAGTTTTAAAGAAGATGATTTTCTTAATCTTGTTTGCAATCCTAATCATAAAGTATATGGTTGGTTACAAATGAATAAAACGAAGCCTAAAAAAGTGATTAGGATTGAGAAATGAAGCCCCCTAACCCCCAAAGGGGAATTTTTATTAGGGGAAAGGTGTAAGTAGTAAGGGGAAAGGTAAATACAAAACAGCCAGTTAAAAGGCTGTTGGCTGTTTCATTTATCATTCAACATTTATCATTTAACATTAAAAAATCATCATTTCAAAGCAAAAAATGTCAATTTTTTCATAAATTTCCTGCAAAAAGTTTGGATTATTAAGCCAAAAACTAAGGAAACTTTCTTTACGTTCTTGTAAAGTACCTTCTGGCATAATTTTATCACGCATTGCAAAAAGCTGTTTAATTTCGGTTTCTGAACGTGTTTCTTCTGTTTTTTCTAAGCGTTTTTCAATATTTTCAAATATTTTCCAAATTTTTTGTTGCTCTGCTCCTGCCCACGCAACAAGAGATTTGTCCAAAAGTTCGGTTTTTTGGTTTATTTGGTTAAAAGCCTGTTCAATTTGTTGTTTCTCTGCATTGATATTAGCGATATTTTCAGCTTTTTGTTGCAAAAATCTTTTTTTGAGGTCTATTTCTTCCAAAAATAAATCTTTGGACAATAAATTCATTTTTTCTAATTTTTGAATGGCATTTTTTGGAAAAATTGTAGCAAAATTGCGTGGCATCAATATCGGAAACGGTGTATTATTTTCTACAAACATATCTTTGAGTTGCAACCAATACGCAAGCTCGCCAGGGCCTCCAATGTAGGCAATATTAGGCAAAATCTGCTCCTGATAAAGTGGTCTTAAAACCACATTAGGCGAAAATTTTTCAGGAAAATTATTGATTTCTTCATTTAGTTTTTCTTTACTAAAAATAATATTTTGGTTTAAAACAGCATAATTTATACGAGATTGTCCAAAAGGATTTTCCATATTTATACTATTTACAAATCTTTCCCTAAAATTCTCGTTTTTATCATTTTTCCCCAAATAAAAAAAGTTAATTTCTCGTGGATTGATTTGTGGTTTGTATTTTTGGGCAAATTTTTCGGTTGTTTTTTTGACAGTTTCAAAAATATTATGTTCAAAAATATCTTTTTGCATCACAGGTTTAAAAATTTCTTTCAAATTTTTTTCGTTTGCGTCCAAAGAAAGCAAACCAAATTCTCCAAACCATTCATTTACCAAAATACGTGTTGCAACGCTCAAATTAGGCGAATTAAGATAAATTTTTTTTATTTTTGTAAATAATTCAGGCAAATTTTGAGGCATTTCTCCAAAAACATTTTCTAAATCTCGCATCTCAAAATCCCCCACAGCTCCGCTTTGTGCAGTATTCCAAGTATATTTTTTGCCAAATAAATAGGTGTGATTTACTTCCTCAAAATCGTGGTCTTCCGAAGCAAGCCAATAAATAGGCACAAAATTATATTCAGGATATTGCGTTTTGAGTTGTTGGGCAAGTTTTATGGTGGTTAGAATTTTATACACAAAATACGCAGGACTTCCCAAAAACGTAAGTTGATGACCTGTTGTAACCGTAAAAGTATTAGACAATGCAAGATTTTCTATGTTTTGCGTTACAGCATTTTGAATGTTTGTATCAGGTTGTGCTTTTTGGAGTTGTTCGTATTGATTTTTGAGAGAATTTACCAAAATATTTCTATTTTCCTGCGAAAAATCTTTTTTTTGTTCTATTTGCAAAATAAAATTTTCTATATTTGGGTATTTATCATAAAAATCTTTTAGAAATTCGTCTTTATTGATGTAATCCAAAAAAATATTTGAAAATGCTTTTGTGTCTGCGAAAGGGAGTGTCATTCTTGTAATTGAAAAGCCCCCCAACCCCCGAAGGGGGAGTTTTTATGATAATTTTTTAATTTTTTTCTCTTAATTTTGTTTTCTTTGCATTTGTTCCCCCTTTGGGGGTTAGGGGGCTTTTTGCAAAACACTTTTTTCAATTTTTAAATTCCAATTTTCATTTGATTTTTTGTATGAAAAATTTATTTTCTGCTGGTTATTTTGTGCATTTTTATATGCTTTTGTGTGTATTTAGTACATTTTTTATGTTTTTTTGTAATTTTATTTTTGCTCAAAAAATAAAATCAGATAACGATTTTATGAAAAAATTAACACTTTATAAAGGATATTTACACCAAGATTGGGAACTTGTGGAAAATAAGGAAATTGATAAAATGATTGCAGAATTAGATGCGGAAAAAAAAGCACGTGATTTTTTTTTACCTATTATTACAAATTCACAAAATCAAATTTATTTATTACAATCATCATTAAAACAAATTTGGGAAAAAACAGAAGATAGTTTAAGAGAAGCAAAAGACAAAATTCCCTTAAGAATGATTTTTAATGATAAAGAATTAAATTCTAATTATACTTTTTTTGAAGCAAAAAAAATTTTTGAAGAACGAAGAAAACAACATTATTTACAAAAAGGTATTCCAGATACTTTTTATGGAAGGCGATACAGTGGTGTTGAGGACGAAATTTTAAAAAAAGATACTGTTTTAGGAAGATGTTACAATTATTTACTTCACAGAAAAGAAAACTATCAATTACGATTGACACAAGAGGATTATGAACTTTTACCCAATCCAGATGATTATGGATTGTATTTTAGAATAAACTATCACTCATCTTCTTTTGAAATAATTTGTAGAGATGATTTTGATTTTTCTTGTGAATTAAAAATGACATCAAAAAAAGATTGTCGTTTATATCATTATATAGATGATTTGAGTAGAGGAAGCCAAGAATTTAAAGATACACATCAAAAAATAAAAACAATTTATATATTAAATTATAATCTTTATCAATTTTTATCTTTTAGAGAAGATGAAATTATTTTTAAATCTGATGAATTTAAAACGATACCTACTACAAATATTACCAAATGCCTTTTTACCTTAATGCGTTCAGGCAAAAAATATTTAGATTTGTATTATGGAGAATCACCTTTGAATTTTTACAGAATTGAAATATTAGAACTAACCAAAGAAAAATTGGTATTAGGTGCGTGTGATAATCCTGATTTTATATTTTTGAATAATTGCATTTATAAAAGAAAAACACAAGAAAATTGATTTTTTTGTTATTTTTGCACAAAATTTTTTTAAAACATTTATAAAAAAATAAAAACGTAAAAATAAAAACTTATGCAAATAGCAGAAATACACACGTCAAAAGGCGTGATGAAAGTAGAATTTTATGCAGAAGATGCACCTAACACCGTAGCAAATTTTGTGGGTTTGTCGCAAAAAGGATTTTATGATGGACTTACTTTTCATCGTGTAATTCCTAATTTTGTGGTACAAGCAGGTTGCCCTTATGGCACAGGAACAGGTGGAGCAGGTTACAAAATAAATTGCGAACTCACAGGTGGTAACCAATATCACGACAGAGGCGTACTTTCTATGGCTCACGCAGGCAGAAATACAGGAAGTTCACAGTTTTTTATTTGCCACAGCAGAGATAATACAGGACATTTAGACCGCAATCATACTTGTTTTGGTCGTGTAGTAGAAGGTTTGGAAGTAATTGATTTAATTCGTCAAGGCGATAAAATTGAGAAAATTGTAGTGAGTGAGGTTTAAGAAGTTTAAAGTTTAAGGTTCAAAGTTTAAGGTTCAAAAAGTTCAATTAAAAAATATTTTGAGCTTTTTGAACCATTTTTTAAGCCTTTTTGGAACTTTTTAAACTTTCTTATATTCCATTCTTTCCATATAAGACTGCAAAATAATTGTAGCACTTATTTTGTCAAGGTTTCCTTCTTTTTCTTCCATTTGTTTTTTATTTGCCCCCATAGTTGTCATAGTTTGAAGGGCAATTTTGGAGGTATATTTTTCATCTTCCCAATAAATTGGAATATTTGGGTATAATTTTTTTAATCTATTGCCAAAAGCCTCAATCAAAGGCGTGCTGTGTGTAGGTGTTCCATCAAAATTTGTGGCTTTTCCCACAATAAAAGCCTCAATTTCTTCTTTTTTGAGATATTCCTCCAAAAAATCAAAAAAATCGTGTGTTCGCACCATCTCTAAAGGTGTTGCAATAATTTGCGAAGGGTCAGTTACCGCAATTCCTGTGCGTTTTCTGCCATAATCTATTGCTAAAAGACGAGCCATATTTTTTTTAATGTTGAATGATAAATGTTAAATGATGAATGAAACAGCCAAATTTCAATGTTGAATGATGAATGTTAAATGATGAATGAAACAGCCAATACAAATGTTCAAAGTTTAAAAATTCAAAAAAACAAATAAATGTGTCATTCTGAAAGAATCTGGCTGTTTTGTATTTGGCTATTCCATTTATCATTTAACATTTATCATTTATCATTTCTTAGTCCGCTCTCAATGCTTCTATTGGTTTAATATATGCAGCTTTCATTGCAGGAACAAGCCCAGCAATCGCACCAGCTAACACTAATAAAAAAATTGCACTTACTGCAACACCTAAATCAATTTCAGGACGATAAAAATAAGGCACACTTCCCCCCTGTTCTTCTACCATTTCCACCAACCACTCCAACAAACTCAACAATCCTGCACCAGCCATTAGACCCAAATAACCTGAAAAAGCAGTTATTGCGATAGATTCCTGCAAAATCATACTTACAACTGAAATTGGTGTAGCCCCAAGTGCTTTTCTTACGCCTATTTCCTTAGTGCGTTCTTTTACAATGATAAGCATAATATTGCTCACACCCACAATTCCAGCAATAAGCGTACCCAATCCAACCACCCACACAAAAGTACGTATCGCAGAAAACAAGCCTAAAAAGCGTTTTACTTGTTCCTCGTTGCTATTTATACCAACTGCTTGCGTATCTTTTGGGTCAAATTTATGTTGGGAGGCAAGCACCGTTTTGATTTCTTGGGTTATTTGTTCAAAATTTGCGTTATTTTTACTTGTAAGCCCAATAAGTTGCACTTGGTTAAGTTGTCCAAAAGTATTTTGCATTGTAGAAAAAGGGATATAAGCACGTTCTTCATTTCTACCACCGTTTTCTTTGGAATTATAAATACCAACCACTTGAAAATAAACACCTTTTACATCTACATATTTACCTATTGCATCAATATCTTTTCCAAAAATCACATTTTTAGCACGTTCTCCCAATACAATAATTTTTCTGCGTTCTTTGTTATCAGTATCATTTAGAAGTCTGCCTTTATTAAGTTTTTCGCCATTGATGGTCATAAAATCGCCTGTTCCGCCCATTACCCTAAAAGCTCCATTTTTATCTTTGTATTTTATGACATATTCGCCTCTTAGGTTATTACGAGGTGTTACAATATCACTATTTTCTATTTTGGTTTTAATTGCCTCCAAATCTTGGTTATTAAATTGGATATTACGACCAGCTTTTAGTCCGTGTGAAGGAATAGAAGTTTTGTAAGACCATACCCAAAAAGCATTTTTGGCTTCTTCACTAAATTCTTTTTCTACGCCATTTTGCATTCCTCGCCCTGCTCCCAATAACATTACAAGCATAAATATTCCCCAAAAAACACCAAAAGCTGTGAGAAATGTGCGTAATTTATTTTTTTGCATTGTGGCAAATATCTCTTGCCATTTGTCTAAGTCAAACATTTTTTTTAATGGTGAATGGTAAATTGTGAATGGTAAATGAAACAGTCAAATTCAAATTCAATTAAGAATTAGGAATTAAGAATTAGGAATGAAACAGCCAAATTCAAATTCAATTAAAAATTAGGAATTAAGAATTAGGAATGAAACAGCCAAATTTAATGATGAATGATGAATTATAAATTATGAATGAAACAGTCAAATTTAATTTAGCTTTATTTGAGAATTTCCTCAAATTTATTAAAAATATCAAATAAATCTGTGAAAATCTGTGTTAATCCGTAAAATCTGTGTTCCAAATATTTGTGTTTTTTTATCAGAATTTATTACAAAATTTTAAGAATTTTAACTTTTAAGAATTTTTTTGCTTGTATGTTTTTTTTATTTGTGTCTTTTTTAGGTATATCTTTCTATTTTTTCTGATATTTTTTTCACAATTTTCAAAAAAACTGTAATTTTGTACAAGTTTTTTTACAAAAGATTATTGATTATTGAATTTGTAAGCCAATATATTAAATAAATTATTAAAATAAATTGAAATAAAAAATGAAATACGCACCATATTTTCTTTTAAGCCTTATTATTATCATCATTGACCAATTTATTAAATTGTGGGTACATTTTAATATGGAAATGGGAATTACAGGGCAAGTTGTAATATTTGATTGGCTCAAAATCCATTATATCCTCAATCCAGGAATGGCTTTTGGGCTAAAATGGGACAATATGTATGGTAAATTGGCTTTGAGTGCTTTTAGGATAATTGCAACGATTGGAATTGCATATTATATTACGTATTTGGTACGAAAAGATGCCCACAAAGGGCTTGTTTGGTGTGTTGCGTTGATTCTTGGGGGAGCAATAGGCAATGTGATAGATGGCACTTTTTATGGTGTTTTTTTGAATAATGCACCAGCAGGTTCATTAACACCTTGGTTTCACGGGCAAGTAATTGATATGATTTATTTGGACATTTGGGAGGGAAATCTTCCTTCTTGGATTCCTTTGATTGGGGGACAATATTATTCGTTTTGGCCTATTTTTAATATTGCAGATGCGTCTATTTTTGTAGGTGTTTTTGTGATAATCTTTATGCAAGGTGCATTTTTTCCTAAAAAAGAAGAAGTAAAAAGCGAAGTGGTAAGCGGTCAATAAAATTTTAATCATAAAATAATAAAAAGCAGAAAATACAAATTGAAATTTTGTGTTTTCTGCTTTTTTTATTGTATTTTTTTTAAATCAAAAAGGTGTTTTATGCTCAAAATTTGTTAATTTTGTAAAAATAAAAATATTTTTAATCTGATAAAATCAATATGACAGAATACCAAACTACAAACCAAAAAATAGGAGAATGGGACATAAATAATGTGTTTCACACAGATTGTTTATTGGGTATGCAAAAAATACCAGACAACAGTATTGACTTAATAATTACTTCCCCTCCTTATGATGATTTGAGAGAATACAATGGTTATGTATTTAATTTTGAAGAAATTGCTAAAGATATTTATAGAATTACCAAAGAAGGCGGTGTGGTGGTTTGGGTAGTTGGTGATAAAACAAAAAAAGGTAATCGTTCTTTGACAAGTTTTAAACAAAGTATTTTTTTTCAAAGTTTAGGGTTCAATGTACATGATGTAATGATTTATAAGAAAAAAAATACGCCTTTTATGCGTTCAAATGCTTATACAAATTGCTTTGAATTTATGTTTATTTTTTCAAAAGGTAGCCCAAATACATTTAATCCTTTGAAAACAAAAACTGTAAGACAAGGAAAAGAAAAATTGGTATCAAATAAAAAAGCTGATGGTGTAAATAATAAAGTTTGGGCAGAATTAAACCCTGAAAAGACCTTAACAAATATTTGGGAATATGCAGTTGGCTTGGGTGGTTCCACCAATGATAAAATAGCCTTTCAACACACTGCCATTTTTCCTGAAAAATTAGCAAGTGACCATATTTTATCTTGGACAAATGAGGGTGATATTGTGTTTGACCCTATGTGTGGCTCAGGAACAACCTGTAAAATGGCAATGTTGCACAAAAGAAATTTTATTGGTTTTGATATTTCAGAAGATTATATCAATATTACCAAAGAAAGAATAAGAATAGCAAGCCAACAAGGTGTTTTGGATTTTTAGATATGTATTTACGCATTTAACTATTTTTTTAGCTATGTTTTTCCAAATAGTCTATAGCTTTTTTTAATAAATCAACATCATCTTTAAACCTTCCCAAACCTGTATTGCAACTATCACATAACCAAGCCCTTCCTTTTCCTGTGTGATGATTGTGGTCTTTTACAATACTTGCGGTTATTCCTGCAATAGAAGTTTTTTCACAAATGGGACAAATAAACAACAATTTAGGTTTTTCTTGCTCCATTTTTTTGCTATCCTCTGTATTTAGCGCAATTCCATCTATCTCAATGCGACAATTTTTACAACTTGGGCGAGTAGTTTTGTTGCCTTTTGCATCTGTTTGATTGATGTCAAATTCATTTATATCTTTTAAAATATGGCAAACATTACAAATTTTATAGGAATATGATTTTCCTGTTTTTTCTACATCTAAAAACTGTATTTTATTTTCTTGAATTTCTATTTTTATTTTTTTTCCAATAAAAAACACAATAATTTTTTCTTCTAAGATTTCCAAAATTATTGCAACAGCATTTTTTTCAATATTTTCAAATCTTTCGGTTATTATTACAAAATCATTAATTTTGAATTTGATGTTTTTCATAATTTAATCCTATTTTCATTTTAATAAGACACAAAAAATAGACTGTAAAACACATCAAAAGCGTGTTTTACAATTCTATACAAATTTTTGTATTTCCTTTCCCCTTTTTAATACGTCAAAACAGAACAAACCTTGTGCGGATTAAGTTTTTGTCTGCCATTCAAAAAAGCCAATTCCACCAAAAACGAAAACATAAGTACTTTTCCGCCTGCTTTTTCTACCAATTTAGCCACAGCTTCAGCAGTTCCACCTGTTGCAAGTACATCATCATGAATGATTACCACATCACCCTCTTTTATGGCATCAGCGTGCATTTCTAAAGTGTCAGTGCCATATTCAAGTGAATAGGTTTGTGATATTTTTTCAGCAGGCAATTTGTTAGGTTTGCGAACAGGCACAAAACCAGCATTGAGTTTATCAGCTAACCACAAACCATATATAAACCCACGAGATTCTACGCCAATTACTTTGTCAATGCGAATACCTGTTGGACAAGTATCTAAAAGTACCTCTCCTGCCTTGCGAAGTGCATCAGGATTGCCTAAAAGTGGTGTAATATCTTTAAAAACAATGCCTTCTTTGGGAAAATTAGGCACATCACGAATGTATGCGTTTAAATCCACAGTATTTTTTATTTTTGGATAAAGTTTTTGATAATTTTTTTAATAATTTTTTATAAATTGCTTAATGCTATGCAAAAATAATCAAATTTATTTAAGAGAAAAATTGCTTTTGTATAAGTACAAAAAACAATCAAAAATATTTATCTTTGCAATTATACAAAAATAATTTTCACGCATTTTTTTACACATAAAAAATATAATAAAAATGACAGAACTACAAACTATAAAATTATGGCTTGAAAATGCTCAAGCTATTGTAATCAATACAGGTGCAGGAATGGGCAGAGATTCAGGTTTGCCTGATTATAGAGGCGAAGGCGGACAATGGGGAGCAGTAGAAACTGAAAATGATGGTAAAACAGTTTTTGATGTGGTAAATCCACAAAGTTTTATAGACAATCCAAAGTATGTTTGGGAAATGTTTGGAAGTCGTCTGCAACAATACCACGACACGCCTCCACACGAAGGTTTTTATATTTTAAAAAAATGGATTGCAAAATATAATTTGGATTATTTTGCACTTACGTCTAACATAGATGGGCATTTTCAAAAAGCAGGTTTTGAGGAAAATAAAGTGCGTGAACTGCACGGAACTTTGGCGTATTTTCAAGAACAAGATACTCATATTTCAAGTAAAATTTGGAAAAATGAAATTTCAGGAAATGAAATCGTAGAAAACGCAAAAAAAGGCATTTTTCCCATTTCGCCCTTTACTGGATTGCCTGCACGCCCAAATGTATATATGTTTAGAGATGCGACTTATGTCAATACTCATTCTAAAGCACAAGACGCAAATTTTCAGGCTTTTTTAGAAAAAAATAAAGGCAAAAATATGGTTGTTTTTGAGATTGGTTCAGGCCCTCACGTCCAAACGGTGAGAATAAAAACACGTATGCTCAAAACAGAACACAACGCCAAAGTTATACGCATCAATCCAAATGATTTTGCGATAAAACCGCCTCATATTGGCATTAACAAAGGTGCTTTGGTTGCTTTGAAGGAAATAGATAAAATCTTGAATGATGAATAACCAGCATTTTTTTAACTTTTCATACCATTATCTAATAATTTTATGATTATTTTTAATGACCTAAAATTAGAATTATAAAAAACACCATTTAATTTAATTTCCCCAATTTTTATGAGATTTTTAATTTACTCTTTAATTTGTTTTTTTGTTGTGAAAAATGCTTTTGCTCAAAAAAAAAGTGTTTCTATTGCTATTTTTTTGCCTGAAAATATGATAATTGATAAAAGTTTTCAACCAATGGCTGATTCTTTGTATCCTTTAATGCAAAATAACATAAAGGAAATGACCTCTCCAGATAAAATAAATAGTGCAAAAACCAATCAAAAAATATATTTACAAAATTTGAGTAATATAGCAAATCAAGTTAATCTGTATAATTCAGTTTCTTTGCTGTTGGAAGGAACATTGAGAAAAGAATTAAAAGAAGGTTTAAAAGAAGATAGTTTATTGTTGTTCGTTGCTGACAAAAAAACAACAATCAATATAGAAGAATTGAAAAAAATAGCAACCGAAAAAAATGTTAGGTTTTTAATAGGTTTTTCTGAAGTTCATTATGGTAAAATTAAAGAAAAATTTTTTACAAAAATAAAAGGTTTTTTGTATGACAATGAAAAAGGTGATATTATTTTTCATAGAGAATATGACAACACAACAAAGTTTGAAACTGATGCACAATTCGCAAAAAAAGAAATAACTAAATTTTTTAGGGCATCAAGAGATGTCTGTATGAAATTTGGAAAAGAAATTTTTGAGTATATATTACCCACTGTGAATTTTATAAACAAAAATGAAATTATAAAACAACAACGAAAATATCTTGTAGAAAAAATTTATGACCAACCTATCAATACTGAAATTTATAAGATTATTTCAGAAAATAAAAGAATAATGCAATTTAGAAGAACAAAGAATATTTCATTGGAAAATAAAACATCAGACACAATTCCTAATGATAAATATTTCTATCATCAAGGTTTTTTTAGTCCTGACAAACAAAAATTTGTTGCTTTTATTTGGGGAAAAAAACATTATTCATCTGTGGGGATTGAGGGGCAAACTGGCAAACAAACCAAAGAACAATATGATGCGTACAATTTTGAAACTGTACTTGGGGTTTTTTATAAGGGAAAATGGTATATAAATAGTAGTGGCAATGGACAAGGATATAACCATTTTAAAACAAAAGACTATAGTTTGGGAGATGCCAAAAAAATTTATCCATTTCGTTTAATTGAGTATAATTTCTTTAACGAGTTGAGCGTAGAACCAAACCCAGATTTTTGGGAAACAAAATTTTTTGAAAAAACAATCGTGGATTATTCAGAAGACATTGAAGATGTAAAAAAAATAATGGACAAAGATAAAAATCCAAATTATTTGAAAAAAAGAGTAAATCTAATAAAGATTAAAGAGCTAAAACAATTAGCACTCAAAAAGGAAAAATATAAAGATACTTATGAATTTGTTGCAAATAATATTTTGGAAGAAGAAACCTCACTAAAGTATAATTTTAATGATGAAGATTTAGGTGTATCAAAAATACCTTTGCTCGAAAAGTTTGATAGCATTATGAAAAATAATAACAAAGAAATATTTTGTTGTAATGGTTCAGGCTTTCAACATCTTTCATTAAAATATTACATAAATTGTTACGCTTTACAAGGTAAAAAAGGTAATCCAAAACTTCATTTCTTTTTGTTTGATGATGAAAAACAAGAAATTTATGAATGGTTATACTTTAAACCTGAAATATTAAATCAAAAAATATCAAACATACAACATAAAAAAGAAATTCCAAAAGATGAAACAAAAGATGAACCCAGAGATGACGATTGGGTTCATTGGAAAGACAAAGGAACATTCTATGCTTATGCACAAGAAATTTCAGATAATAAAATTCTAAAACTCACAGATAGTTGGTTAGATGGGAATTATTCACATAATTGGGAATTTTTAGAAGATGAAAAATTTTGGCAGGAATATGTATTTAAAAAACAAGGAGATAAGTATCTGTACTTAAAACCGTTGTTTTCTGATAAAATGTCAAAAAATAAAAAAAAATAGTACAAAAAAAATAGTACAAAAATGAAACTCAATTACGAATTTGATTATCTCATCATAGGACAGGGAATTGCAGGAACTAATATTGCTTTTGAATTATTAAATCAAAATAAAACAATATTTGTGATAGATTATTTCAAAAAAAATAGTTCCTCACGTGTTTCTGCAGGAATTTGCAATCCTATCACAGGCAAACGCCTTACCAAATCGTGGCAAGCAGATATCATATTTCCTTATTTGGTAGATTTTTATACACGTTTTGAAGATTTTTTAAAGATAAAATTTTTAAGAAAATTGCCCGTTTATCGTACTTTCAAAAGCATAGAAAATCAAAATGAATGGTATGTGCGTACTGCACAATCGGAATGGGCGGATTTTTGTAGCGTAGAAGCAGATAATGCACATTTTGGACAGTATATTGATAATCCTTTGGGCGGTTGGCAAACTTTACAATCGTATCAAGTGGAGGTAAATATTTTATTAGAAAATTTTAGAAATTATCTCAAAAAAGAAAATTTATTATCTGAACATTTTTTTGATTATGAAAAAATTTCTTTTTTTGATAATTATATTACTTATAGTTTTCCTAATGATTTTCCTAATGATTTTCCTAATAATTTTTTAGAAAATAATACAGAAATTACCTTAAAAGCTAAAAAAATTATCTTTTGTGAGGGCATTGAAGCACAAAAAAATCCTTTTTTTCAAAACCTTGATTTTAATTTTGTAAAAGGTGAATGGATTAAAATTTTGCCTAAAAATATTGATGAAAATAATACAATCAATGCAGAAAATCATTTTTTAGAAGGAATTATTAGTCAAGAAGGGCTTTTTGTTTTGCCTAATATTGACCAAACTATTACCGTAGGTGCAACTTACGAATGGGGAAATATGAGCGAAGAAATCAGCGAAAATGCACGCAAAGAATTAACCGAAAAATTGGATAATTTTCTCAAAATTCCTTACACGATTATTGACCAACAAGCAGGCATACGCCCTGCCTCCAAAAATAGAGAGCCTTTTTTGTTAATTCATTCACAGTACAAACAACTTGCTTTGATGAATGGATTAGGCACAAAAGGTGTTTCGCTTTCGCCTTATTTTGCAAAGGTTTTTTACAAACTTATTAGTGCTTAAAAAATCAATTTTCAGATTTTTTTCAAAAATTTTCAGGCAACCATTTTATTTTTTTAAGTCTTTTTATAAAAATGTAAGAATTTTATGCTTTGCATTGTTAATGACTTCTTAATAAATTTCATATTTGCAATAAAAACCACATAAATTGTTCATTTTTCTCAATCCATTTTAATTTTTTTATACTATTTTCATTTTTTTTATGAACAAAAATTTAAGTTATTTTCTAACAAAAAATTCTTTTCTTGTACTTTTTGTATGTTATATGCTTACGAGTTGTTTTTCTGCAAAGCCAATTTTGCGTATGCGTCCTGTGGAACACCAAAATTTTGCACAAAAAACAACTATGACAGACGCATTTATTGATGATACAGAAGACAGTTTGCAAATCAATATGCAATTTAGTCATTATGACGAATATGACGAGCATCTTGTGATGAATGTAGGAATTATTAATTTGAAAACCAATGAAAGCGTTGAAGTTTATCCACACAAAATGCGTTACAAAATATTCAATGACTCCACAATGTCAGAACACAAGCATTATTTGCGTACTAAAGACCCTTACATCAAAATCGCTGAATTAGACCGACAACAAGCACAAGCACGTGCAGGGAAAAGTTCCGCAGGTTTTTGGACAGTTTTGGGAGCAGTAGTTGGCGTTACAGGAACAGTTGTAAAAACCGTAGGCAGTATAAAAGAAGCTACACAAAACCCACAACACAATGACCGAAAACAATCACAAAGCAACCAAAACACCAAAAATATAGGTTCGGGAATGCAAGGACTTGGTTTTGGGATTATGCAGGCTTCTGCGAATAGTGCTGTGCGAAATGAAGTTACAGAGCGAATCGCAGAAGTAGAAAAAGATTATTGGCGTAATGTGGCATTGCATAGCAATATACTTGCACCACAACAAAATGTAAGGGGAAATGTGCATTTTTTTACACCTGAAACCAAAAGCAAAGGGATAAAATATTGTGTTTTTGAGATTCCTTTGGGCAAAAAATTATATAAAATTCTTTTTTGTCAAAAATGGATTTTTCCTAATGAACCCATAGAAAATTCTAAATTTTAAAAAAAATAAAAAATCATAAAAACAAAAAAGCCTTTCATTGTGAAAATGAAAGGCTTTTTTGTTTTGAGGAATGTATAAATTCTAAATTGGATAATTTAAAAAAAAATCTGTGAAAATTTGTATTAGTTTATTTTTCACGCATTATTTACTGATTTTTTTTTGTATTTAATCCTGTAAATCTGTATTCAATCCTAAAAATCCTGCTCTGATTTGGCTGTTTCATTTACCATTTACCATTAAATTTATTTCTTTTGCAAAGGTCCTTGCATTTGTGAAATATTATCAACAGTTCCTTTGATTTTTAGTTTGGTTTCTGCAGGAATGGTATTAGCAGTAACTGTGATGTCTTTTTCTTGCACACCACTTTTTCCACTACTATTAAATTCTACTTCTATCTCACCATCACCACCTGGAGCGATTGGGTTTTGTGGTTTTTTTGGTACAGTACAACCACAAGTTGCGGTAGCATCTTTAATCACAAGCGGGCTTTTGCCTATATTTTTAAATTTGAAGGTGTGTTTTACAATTTGACCCTCTTTGATTTGACCAAAATTGTGTTCTATGGTTTCAAACTTAAATGCAGGTTCTTCGCCTTTGGCAGGTGTAGGAATATCTGAAGCAGGTTGTTTGTTATCTTGTACTTGATTTTCTGCGCTTGCTTTGTTATTTTTGAGTGAAACATTTGTTTCTGCACCAAGTTTTTTATCAGCAGAAGCCTCTCCTCCTTTGTTATTTTGACAAGCGATATTTAGTCCAAAAATACCTGCAAAAAGCAATATTTTAGTGGTATTAAGCAATACTTTATTCATATTTGTAAAAAAGAAATGTGTTTTTTAATGTTCTTTTAAGAAATTTTATGCAAATTTAAAATTTTAAAAATGTAATCTCAAAAAACTTAGCCTTTTTTTTTGTAATTTAAAAAAAGATTAACAAATTATACCAAAATAAATGTAATTTTCTTTTTTTCAAAAATAAAACTTGTATTTATTCCTGATACCTGACACCTTTTTCCTGACACCTTTTTCCTGATACCTGACACCTTTTTCCTGATACCTGATACCTTTTTCCTGATACCTGACACCTTTTTCCTGATACCTGACACCTTTTTCCTGATACCTTCACAAATGCCCAAAAATCAAAACGAATTTAGCAAAATATCAGAAAATAACGCAAATATTTTTGTGCGATTTTATTTGTACCAAAAAGAGCGTTTTCCTGTATTATTACACGGAATTTTGATTGCATCATTTAGTTTTTCTGCCATTGCATATTCTTGTATTTGCACCCAAAAAAAGCATTTTGTTTCGTTGAATACGTATTTTATGGGTGTTTTTATGGCAATGAGTTTATTTTTATTACTTCGTATATCTGACGAACACAAAGACAATGATGATGATATTTTGTTTCGCAAATCCTTGCCTGTGCCTCGTGGATTGGTTTCTTTGGCAGAATTATTTTATTTGGGTGTGGGGATTATTTTTTTACAAATTATTTTACAAATACTATTTTTTCCAAAAATGCTTTATTTGTATGTGTTTGTAATGGGATATTTGTATTTGATGGGAAAGGAATTTTTTGTAAAAAATTGGCTCAAAAAAAATCAATTTTTTTATGTAATCTCACACATTGCGATTATTCCGATTGTGGATATTTATGTAAGTGGATTAGATTGGTTTTTAGATATAAAAAATATGCCTTTTGGTTTGTTTTTTTTCTTTTTGGTGTCTTATTTTAATGGTTTGGTTTTAGAAATTGGCAGAAAAATCCGAATTCCTTCACAAGAAGCGGAAGGTGTATTAACTTATAGTGCTATGTTGGGTATGAAAAATGCGATTTTTTTGTGGATTTTTGTGCTTTTTATGACGTTTGGTTGTGCGATTGGGGCGAGTATTTTTGCAGGATTAGGCAATATTTCATTGTGGATTTTGGGTTGTATTTTTTTACTTTGTTTGTTGCCTGCATTTTTGCTTTTATCAAAAAAAAATGCCTTTTGGGCTAAAATACTTGAACTTTGTTCGTTGATTTGGACGATTGCAATGTATTTGATTTTGGGGGGAATGCAGATGTTTGTAATATAAATTATATGTCAATTTGAGAAACCCAAAAAATACTTTAACTTTGTGAAAAAACTATTATGAATTATTGGACAGCATTAAGCATTGAATATGCCAATCAAAAATCATATCTTGATGATTTGTTCTATGTTTATCCTACAATTCCTGAAGGAATTAGAGAAATCAATCAAACATCTTGGGAAAGCGTAGAACAAGCATTTTTAGAACAAGATAATGAATTACTCCTCAAAGAGTTATTAAAATTAGATTTATTTCCAATAAAAGACAGCTACATTGCTTTTCTAAAACGTGATATTTCTTCCATAGAACGAAATCCAAGAACAATAAACCGAATTTGTGGAAGATTATACGAAATGGGGCTTGACAAGATTTTTGAGAAATGCACAGAGCCAAAAGAAACAAATAGACAAATTGGGCCATTTTTTCGTAGATGGTTAAATAGAAAACCATTAGGCATACAACCCGTTGAATTAGAAGAATTTATAAGTTCAGACAAAGATGCTATTTTGAATGGAAGTGACCAAGAATTAGCAAATTTTAGTAGCCAATTTTTAAATTATAAACGTGACAAAGGGCTTGATTTTGTAGCACGTTTCAATAAACAGTATGTTATTGGTGAAAGTAAATTTTTGACTGATTTTGGCGGTCACCAAAACGCACAATTTGCTGATGCTATTTCTACCTTAGAAACGCCAAATGTAAAAGCTATCAAAATAGCCATTCTTGATGGTGTGCTTTACATCAAAGGTAACAACAAAATGTATAGAGATGTTACAACCAAATACAAGGATTACAATATTATGAGTTCCTTAGTTTTGAGAGAGTTTTTATATCAACTTTAAGATTTTTGTATGTCTTTTACAAAAAACAAAATACCAATGTTCTTACAATATCCCCACAAAAAAACCGAAACAGAAATTTATAATCAAATACTTGATAGTGAATTTGCTACACAAAATAACGAAGTAAGCCCAAATAAATTAATTTTTGGTGAAAATTTGCTTGTACTTAAAAATTTGATAGAAAAACAAGGTTTATTAGGAAAAATTGATTTGGTTTATATTGACCCACCTTTTGCAACCAATAACACTTTTACATTTTCAGACGAAAGAACAAGCACAATTAGCAATAATAAAAATGATAAAATTGCTTACAAAGATAAATTACAAGGTACAGATTTTTTAGAGTTTTTGCGTGAAAGATTGGTTTTGCTCAAAATGCTTTTGTCAGAACAGGGTTCTATTTATTTGCATATTGATTATAAAATTGGGCATTATGTAAAAATCATAATGGACGAAATTTTTGGTATTGAAAATTTTAAAAATGACATCACACGTATAAAATGCAATCCTAAAAATTTTGCTCGCAAAGGTTACGGAAATATGAAAGATATGGTTTTATTTTATTCAAAAACTGATAAATTGATTTGGAATGAACCTAAAACTGCATACACAGAAGAAGATAAAATTAAACTTTTTCCAAAAATTGATAAAAATAAAAGGCGTTACACAACAATTCCTTTACACGCACCAAGCGAAACCCAAAACGGAAAAACTTCACAGGCTTTTAAAGGAATTTTACCGCCCAAAGGCAGACATTGGCGAACAAATGTAGAAACCTTAGAAAAATGGGATAATGAAGGTTTAATTGAATGGTCAGAAAAGGGAAATCCACGCAAAAAAATCTATTTTGATGAACAAGAAGGCAAAAGAGTACAGGATATTTGGGAAATGAAAGACCCACAATATCCATTATACCCAACAGAAAAAAACGCAGATTTATTGGATTTGATTATTAAAACCTCCTCAAATCCAAATAGCTATGTTTTGGATTGTTTTTGTGGTTCAGGAACAACCCTAAAATCTGCACAAAACTTGGGTAGAAATTGGATAGGAATAGACCAATCTGAACAAGCAATAAAAGTTAGTAAAGAAAAATTAGACAATATTTTGGGTAATATTTTCATTCAAAAACCAACTTATGAACTAATAAAATGTGCATTACAAACTAATAAAAACAATACCCAATACAACCTCGCAGAATTGTAGGAAAATGAATTTTAAGAGAAAATTAATGAAGTATAACAGAAGGAAAAAGTCATAAAAAGAAACAAAAAATAACCAAAATATGAAAATTATTTTCACATTTTGGTTATTTTATTTTTTAATCATTCAACATTGAAATTTGGCTGTTTTATTTATCATTCAACATTTATCATTCAACATTAAAATTACATATTTTTAATAATTTCGTCCCCAAATTCAGAGCATTTGAGTAAAGTAGCACCCTCCATTAGTCGGTGAAAATCATAAGTAACTTTTTTGCCTCCAATCGCTTTTTCCAAACCGCTATAAATAAGGTCTGATGCTTCTGTCCAACCCAAATATTCAAGCATCAAAGCACCTGACAAAATCACTGAACCAGGATTTACCTTGTCTTGTCCTGCGTATTTTGGAGCTGTTCCGTGTGTTGCCTCAAAAATTGCGTGTCCTGTGATATAATTGATATTTGCACCTGGAGCAATGCCAATTCCGCCCACTATCGCAGCAAGGGCATCAGAAATATAATCACCATTTAAGTTGAGGGTTGCAACCACAGAATATTCTGCTGGACGTAATAAAATTTGTTGCAAAAACGCATCAGCGATAGAATCTTTTACAATTACTTTACCTGATTTTCCTGCATTTGCAAGGGCTTCATCAGCAGCAACTTGTCCGTCTTTGGCTTTGATGGCATCATATTGCAACCAAGTAAAAACTTTGTCGCCAAATTCTCTTTCTGCTAAGGCATAACCCCAATCTTTGAAACCACCTTCGGTAAATTTCATAATATTTCCTTTATGCACAAGGGTCAAAGAAGGCAATTTTTTGGCAATGGTATATTCTAAAGCACTTCTTACCAGGCGTTCAGTTCCTTCAATAGAAACAGGTTTGATGCCAATAGATGATGTTTTTGGGAAACGAATTTTTTTAACACCCATTTCATTTTGCAAAAAATTCATCATTTTATCCGCTTCTGGAGTTCCTGTTTTGTACTCAATACCTGCGTAAATATCTTCTGTATTTTCTCTAAAAATTACCATATTAGTAAGTTCAGGTTGTTTTACAGGAGAGGGAACGCCTTGAAACCAACGTACAGGACGCACACAAGCGTACAAATCCAATTCTTGACGCAAAGCTACATTCAGAGAACGAATACCACCACCAACAGGCGTAGTAAGTGGCCCTTTGATACCTACAAGATATTCCCTAAAATCTGTAAGCGTTTCTTCAGGCATCCAATTTCCTGATAAATTAAAAGATTTTTCGCCAGCAAGCACTTCTTTCCAATGAATTTTTTTTGTGCCATTGTAGGCTTTTTTTACTGCTTCGTCTATTACTTTTACAGATGCTTTCCAAATATCAGCACCTGTGCCATCACCTTCTATAAATGGAATAATAGGCTCATTAGGCACTTGTAAAGCACCATTTTTGATAGTTATTTTTTCTGCACTCATTTTTTTTAGATATAAAAATGTTTTTTTTAGGTTTTTTAATTTTTTTTATAAAAGTCTTTTGAGAAATTAGGGCAAAAGTAATTATTTTTTTGTAAAAATGAGGTTAATTGAAAAAAAAACTATTTTTTTTCATATTTTGCCCCAACACAACGCATAAAAAAAAATAATTTTCAATTTAATTGAAAATTATTTTTGTGTTTTTTAGTTTTTTATACTTACACCTTTCCCCTTATTGCTTTCCCCTTAAACCTTTCTCCTTACCACTTTCCTCTGCTTTTAATTGGCTGTTCTTTCCTCCTTAAATGTTTTACCATTTTTGTCTTTTCTATAAATAACCATACTTTTTTTAGGTTTTTGACTTTTATTTTGTTCATTATTTGGGCGTGGTGTGGTTTTATTTTCGGTTTTTCGTTCAATCTTATTATCAATTTTATTTTCTTTGTTTTCAGATTTTTCTTCTGTTTTATTTTCGGTTTTTCGTTCAGGTTTTACTTCTGTTTGTCGTGTAATTGAGCGAGTTGTATCACGCTTTTGGTTATTATTATTTTGCGTGGTATCTCTGCGAATTGGGCGAGCAATTACAACCGTATTAGCTGATATTTCACCTTCAAGATTGATGGTTATTTTGTCCCCTTTTCTAAATGAATTACCAGGCATCAAACTTTGTGTTTTTACCCTGCCTTTTCCTGTATAATATACCTGTAATTGCAAACCTTCCAACAAAAATATCGCATCTTTTAAGGTCATTCCTTTTAGATTTGGAACTGTATTAGCTTTTACAGTGGTTGGTTTCCAATCTATCTCGTATCTGCCAGCATTGGGCGTAACCCACATATTTTCTTTGGTGCTTGTGGTTACAATTTGTAATTCTTCGCATATTTTTTTGTAATCATCAGCCCAACCAGTAGTTTCAGGAATATCTGTAACAAAAAGCGAGGTTTCACGTTGAGCAATAGGTTTTGCCTCTATGTTAAGGTCTTGTTTTACGAGGCGGTCAGCAATTTGGCGAAAAACAGGGGCAGACACATCAGCACCATATTGTTCAGCACCTTCTGGCTCATCAATTACCACAATACAGGCGTATTGGGGCTTATCTGCAGGAAAATAACCTGCAAAAGAGGTGTGATATTTTTTGATATAACGCCCTCTTTCTGTGAGTTTTTGGGAAGTACCTGTTTTGCCTGCGATTTTGTATTTTTGGGTATAAATTGCTTTTGCGGTGCCTCTTTCAACCACACCTTCCAACATTGCTTTTAGTTTTTCCAAATTTTCTTTTTTACAAAAAGGCAAATTTTTGGATTTATTTACAAAATTTTTCAAAATTTTATCATTTTTTCCAATGCTTTTTACCAAATAAGGTTCTATCATCACGCCATTATTCGCAATCGCACCATAAAAAGCAACCATCTGCAAAGGTGAAAGTTTTAATTCATAACCTACTGACATCCAAGGCAAGGTTACACCGCTCCAAGTGGGTTCTTTGGGGTTTTTGATGTAAGGTTTTGCCATTCCGACAAGCCTCACATTGCTATCAAGTGGCGTATTTAGCCCAAATTTTTCTAAATAAGAAAGATATTTTTCAGGATTTTTGCCAAAATGTTGTGTAATAAGTTTAGAAACACCAATGTTTGAGGAATTTTCCAATGCTTGTTGGATTGTAATTTTGCCTGTTTTACCTATCACGTATGTATCACGCATAGTTCGGTCATAGTATTTATATTCTGCGGTTTTGCCTATTTCTACGCTGTCAGTAAGGCTAAAAGTGCTATCTTCCAAAAGTGCAAGCATTGAAGCGGTTTTAAAGGTAGAACCTGGGTCAATACTTCCTTGGTCGCCAATCGCATAATTATAATTTTCTTGATATTCACCTTCTTTGTCTTTATTTTTCCCCAAATTAACCATTGCTTTGATAGCACCTGTTTTTACATCAGTAACAATTACACAGCCATATTTTGCTTTGTGTTTCATCAAAGCATCTTGTAATGCTTTGTGTGCTACATCTTGGGTGTTGATATCCAAAGTTGTATAAATATCATTGCCTGAAATGGGTTGTATTCTTGCCCCTGTGCCAATAGGCTTCCATTCGCCAGCAGTTATTTTTTGATAAAGTGCTTTTCCATTTGTTCCAGAAAGATTTTTATTAAAACTTAATTCAAGTCCTGCACCTTCTTGATTGTCATTTACAAATCCAACCGTACGAGATGCCAATTCGCCAAAAGGATAAGTACGTTCTTCTATTTTTTCAAACATTAAACCGCCTTTGTTTTTTCCTTCTGAAAAAATGGGAAATTTTAACAATTTTTCTCTATCTGTGAATGAAACCAATTTTTGGCTAATAATTACGTATCTTTTTTTGGCTTTTCGTGCTTCGTTGATGAGTTTGGTGTATTGTTCTATGGATTTATCACCAAAAAATTCTGATAATTTTTCAGAAAGTTTGAAAATATTATCTTTATAAATGGTGCTATCAACCACCATTACGTCCATTGCGACTTTGTAAAGTGGTATAGATGTGGCAAGCATAATCCCATTTTCAGCATAAATATTCCCTCTTGGGGCTTTTTTGATGCGGTATTGCAAACCAATATCTTCTGCTCTTTTTTGCCAATGATTATTTTGTAATATTTGTAAATTTAATATTTGAAATACGATAAATGCACTTAGTACCAACATCATCAAATAAACTATCTGCACACGTATCAATATGGCTTTTTTTATGCTCATAACTCAAAAGTTCAAGGTTTAAGGTTTAAAGTTCAAGGTTTAAAGGTATAAAAAAAATCTATACTTGTATTAAAATAATAGTGTTCAATAAACGTTAAAATGTCTGACATTATCATTTATTTTCGTTTAAACCTATAAGGTTTTAAAAACCTTATAGGTTTAGACAACCGACAAATTAATATTTATTGAACAATAGTAGGTTTTATATTTTGGTTCTCTGATAATTTTTGTAAAATACTTTTTTGCTTGATTAAATTCATTTCTTTCTTTTCCCACAAAAATTGTCAGACAACAATATTTTTATTTGCAAATATAACAGAGATTTTTAAAAAATAGATTGATACGTTTTATGTAAATTCAAATATCATATAAATTCAAATATTATGTAAATTCAAATACAAGGGATAAAATATAATATTTATTTTGTTTTATAAAAAAAGATATTTATTTTGCATAAAAAATCTAACTCCTTGAAAAAATCCATAAATAATAAATATGAGTCCATATAGTTTTTTTACTTTGATGTGTTTTTTATTTGGTGCAGGTGCTACTTGGTATGGTTGTGCAACTGATGGAAAAGTAATTTTTGAACACAAAGTAGATTACAACAGCATACCTGATACATCAGGCGTGCCAATGCCTGATTTTGAAATACCACAAGGCGTAAAAGTATGTGAAGTAAAATTACAGGTTGTTGGACTTCCATCAGGCACCCAAAAATTTGAGGGTTTTGTATCAGCAGAAATTTATGATGATGCTGAAAAAGAATCTTGTCAAGTGGGTGGAGATGTGTATTATGATTATGGGGTAAGTGATGGCGAAAGTTGGTCAGAACGTGTAAATTCTACCTCAAAATTTTTTAAAGTAGATACCGCAGGCAAATTTTCTGCTGATTTATTTTTTGAACGTGGCAATGGACTTAAAGAATTTGGGACAAATGAACCTGTAAATGTATCACACGCAGAAGTTATTTTTCAGATAAAAACAGGTGAGGGAGATATGGCAAATTATATGATAATTTGGGGAATTGTTTTTTTGGTAATTGGTGGCATTTTATTGTTTGGGCTTGATGAATTTGCATAAAAATGAAGGCATCAGGTATCAGTATTCAGGAATCAGTTTTGTCATTGTGTAGCAATTTGGCTATTTGTTTTTTTTAACTTTGAACATTTTTATATGAAAGCAATCACAAATGGAATTATTTTTTTTGGTTTTTTAATGATTTTTGGCATTATATATTTGTATGCTTCACAAGGTACAGGACATACACCTATGCGTAACAGCGTAGCATTTGCCAAAAGAGACCCAAATGATACTTTACGTACTCGCTCAAACACACATTCGTCAAGTGGAGGCGTGTATATTCACCATAGCGGAGGAACATCAGGCACAACCATTCGTAGCAATGGTGGTAATGGCTCGTCAGGTTCAGCAAGTTTTAGGAGTGGAAGTAGGTCAGGGAGAGGAAAGTAAAAAAGTATAAAGGAGAATTTTCGTGAGGGTAAAAAAAGTTGTTTTATTCCAATATTACATAAACTTAAAAATGCACTTATTTAAAAAAATAAGTGCATTTTTGTTTTAAATAAGAATTATTTTTTGTGAAAATAGATTTTTATGAAATTTCTGCACGAAATTTCAGTATAAATCTTTGTCTTTGTTTTTGTTAATGATTTTATTATTATTTTACAGCTTTCTTTTTATTACCTTCTTTGATAATTTTTTTATGAAATATTATTTTGTTGTTATTTTAAGTTTTTTATTATTTTTTTCTACAAAAAATATAAATGCCCAAGAAAATATATTTACGCTTAAAACAAGTATAGGCACAACTGCCATTGGAGGCGTTTATTCTGATATTCAAGCTGGATTTCTTTTTATAAAAGGAGATGGAAGTGGCACATTTCCTGCACCAAGTGGATTGACTTCAATATGTGCAGGCGTAGAAACCAATTATTTATTTAAAAATGATTTTAGAATTGTGCCAAAAATTAGCTTTGATTATCATTCTATAGAAAATAAAATAGGTTTTCCTTTATCATTTGGCTTACAAGCACGCTATTATCCTGCCAAAGATATGGATTTTTCAAAGGCAAGTATTCAAGTTTGTCCACAAATAGGCACTAATTATATGGGTATGTGTCATCTTTATTTTGGTTATAATTGGGCAGTTACCCAGCAAGATGTTATGCCAAATTTGGGTTTTCAAGCAAACCTTAGCATATTTTTTCCTTTTGGTATTAGTATGTTTAACTAATTTTTTTGTCAAGTGAATTTAAAATAATTGTATTACTATTTTCACAATTTTTGTTTTATTACTTTTTTTTAATAAGTTTTTATGAAATATTATTTTGTTGTTATTTTGAGTTTTTTATTATTTTTTTCTACAAAAAATATAAATGCACAAAGTCTATTTTCTTTTAAAGCAAATGCAGGCTCAACTGCTGTGGGAGGTGCTTATTCTGATATTCAAGCAGGTTTTTTCTTCTCAAAAAGTGAGGGCGGTATGATAGCTTTACCAAGCAGTGTTAGCTCAATATGTGCAGGTGTGGAAACGAATTATTTATTTAAAAATGATTTTAGAATTGTGCCAAAAATTAGCTTTGATTATCACAAAACAGAGTTTCCTATTTCGTTTGGTTTGCAAGGGCGTTATTATCCCGCCAAAGATATGGATTTTTCAAAAGCAAGTATTCAGGTTTGTCCACATATAGGCACAAATTTTATGAGCATATATTATATAAATTTTGGGTATAATTTTGCGGTTACCAACAAAGATATTACACCAGACTTAGGTTTTCAAGTGAATTTTGGTGTGTTTTTTCCTGTGGTTTTTGGGCTTGCATTCAATTAAATATATTGTATTTTTTAGGATAAAATTAGATTTTTTAGGGCATATTTGCATTTATAATTTTGTTCTTATATTTATGAAATACCATTTTGCTGTTATTTTGTGGTTTTTAGTATTTTTTTTCAATAAAAAAATAAATGCACAAGAAACTATTGTACATTATGGTATATTTGGTGCTAAACTTAATGTAGGTGGGATTTCTGTTGGAGGTTTTTATTCTGATATGCAATTTGGATATTTTTTTATGGATAAATTCAATAAGAGTTCTATATTAAACGTTCCAAATTATCTTACCTCAATATGTGGAGGTGTAGAAACAAATTATTCCTTAAATGAATTTAAACTTATTCCAAAAATCAGCTTTGAACACCACCACACGGATAGTTTTTTTTCGTATGGTTTGCAAGCACGCTATTATCCCGCCAAAAATATGGATTTTTCAAAGACAAGTATTCAACTTTGTCCCCAAATAGGTACAAACTTATTTTGTATTGCTTATGTTACTTTTGGATACAGTTTTGGTATTACCAACAGAGACATTACGCCAGATTTGGGTTTTCAATTAAATTTTGGTGTAAATCTTTTTAAAAGAAATTCTAATTAAGATAAAAATAACTTTTGCAAATCAACAATCAAAAATATAATTTTTCTAAAAACTAAAACCTTGTAAATTGTATTATTTTAATATTTTTAAAAATTAACTGTCAAACAGTTTAACAGTTGATTAGCCTAAAATATATTGATAATCAATTAGTTATAAAATTGTGAAAATACATTCAACATTATTTTTTATGAACGATAACCAAATAAAAACCGCAAGCAAAACACTAAGTTATGTGTTGCGTCATGCACCTGAAACCTTACATCTTACAATGGACAAACAAGGTTGGGTAAGTGTGGAAGAATTATTATTAAATTTTTCCAAAAAAAACTTTGCACTTTCTTTTGAAGATTTGGTGGAAATTGTTGCAGAAAACAACAAAAAAAGGTTTGCCTTTAATGAAGATAACACCAAAATAAGAGCTTTACAAGGTCATTCTTTGGCTTTTTTGGAAATGGATTATTCACCTATTGAACCGCCTGAAATTCTTTATCACGGTACAAGCGTTGATGTTGTGGATATTATTCAAAAAGAAGGCTTAAAAAAACAAAATCGTCAATATGTGCATTTAAGCCAAGAAACTGATACTGCCAAAAATGTAGGTGGAAGGCACGGAAAACCTTTTATTTTTACGATTTTGGCAAAAAAAATGTACGAAAATGGACACACTTTTTATAAATCTGACAATGGTGTTTGGCTTACTGACCACGTACCTGTGGAATTTTTGAAATCAAACTAAAATTAAAAACTTTTGTTATAATATCCAAATGATATGAAATCCATATTATTTTTAAAATTTTAAATTATCAAAAAACAATGAAAGAAAAAATTAATCAGCCCACAGGTGGCTTTATGTTCATTTTCTTGTTAATAGTGATTGTTGCTATTTTAGGTATATTTACAGCTTTTGATGCACAAAATGGATTTGCAACTTGGAAAACACTTATTGACAACCCTGTAATGATTGCATTTGCGGTCATTATTCTTTTGTGTATCTTGTTGATACCAAGTGGGTTTTTAATCATCAATCCTAATGATGCAGCAGTTTTTACTTTTTTTGGAAGTTATCAAGGCACTGCCAAAGATAATGGCTTATTTTGGATAAATCCTTTTATGAGTGTGAAGCATAT